>NZ_JBPGXG010000085.1:0-20650 GCF_056755255.1 Monashia sp. HAY1-5C
GGTCCGGGCGTGCGGCGAGGGCGGCGAGCCGGTCGCGCAGCGCGTCGAGCGGCAGGTCGGTGAGCGGCGGCTGGTCCTCGCGCTGCGGCAGCCGCGCGTCGAGCCAGTCGAGGTCGCCCTTGACCTCGGCGAGCAGCGCGAGGCCCTCGTCGAGTCGTGGGGAGATCTCGGGGCGACCGCCGCCACCGACGAGGGCGTACCAGTGCTCGCGCTGCTCGGACGCGGCCACGAGCCGGTCGTGCAGGTCGGCCGGCGGGCGGCCGGGCCGCAGCAGGCGCCGGGTCTGCCGGCGGATGCGCCAGCGGTCGAGCCAGCCCATCTCGACGTCGCGCGTCTCGCGCCAGTCGCGGGTGGCGGTGGCGGCGATGTGCTCGCGCAGCGGCGTGTCGAAGACCTCGGGCCGGAACACCTCGAGGGTCTCGCGGACCCGGGACATCGTCGCGAACGCCGAGGCCCAGACGTTGATCGACTCGGCGGCCGGCACCTGCGACTCGGCGAGGATGCCGTTGAGGCGGTTGCCGGTGTCGTCGAGGCCGGTCGTGCTGTACCGCGTCGTGATCTCGAGGGCGCGCGACGCGTCGTCGGCGCTGAGGATGCGGGCACCGAACCACGGGTCGTCGCCGTCGCGGACCCACGCGCCGAGGCCGGCGGCGTCGCGCAGCCGACGGCCGAGCTCGACGGCCCGGGCCCGGCCAGTCGCCGACAGGTCGCGCCCGGCGACCCGGACCCGGGAGGTGGGTGGCGGCCTGCGCATGCCGAGCTCGATGAGCGCCTGCTCGGCGTCGTGCGCGCTGACGCCCCACGGCTCGCGCACCTCGTGCAGGGCGCGGACGTGGCGCTGGAGGCGGGCCCGGCGGTCCCGCAGCTCGGCGCCGGTGCCGTCACTGGGGCTGTCGGTGTGCTCGAGGGCGGCGTCGAGGCTGCGGCCGAACTGCAGCGCCGTGGCGCGCTTGTTCGTCGGGCCGTCGTAGGCGTCGAGGACGAGGTCGCCCAGACCGAGACGGTCCAGGCGGGTGAGGACGGCGTCGATGGCGGCGCGCTTCTCGGCGACGAACAGCGTCGACTTGCCCTCGGCGGCCAGCGCCGCGATGAGGTTGGCGATGGTCTGCGACTTGCCGGTGCCGGGAGGCCCCTTGACGACGAGGTGCGCTCCGGCACGGACCGCGTCGATCGCGGCGTGCTGGGAGGAGTCGGCGTCGAGAACGAGGTACTCGTGCTCGGGGTCGGGGTCGGGGTCGCTGTCGGGCACGCGCAGCCGCACCGCCGCCAGGGCCGACTCGTCGCCCGCGAGCGCGGCCACGACATCGTGGTCGGCGAGCGACCCGCCCTGCAGCGCGAGGTCGGCGACCATGGGCAGCTTGGCGTAGGAGAAGGTGCCGAGCACGATCCGGGGCGCGATGTCGAGGTCCGAGACGTGGGCGCACTGCTCGAGCAGCGCCGCGAACACGGGGTGGGCATCGAACCCGGAGGGGCCGGTGGCGAGGTCGGCCAGCGCGTCGCCGTCGACCTCGATCCCCTGTTCGGAGCGCAGGTATTCGCGCAGCACGGGGTTGAACTCCACCTCGGGGCCCAGGTCGATCTCGAAGTCGTCCTGCGCGGCGCCGGTGGGCCGCAGCACGCAGGCACGCAGCAGCACGGGCGCGGCCGGCGGCCGTGCGGCCCGCGGCACGGACCACGTCGCCATCCCGATGGCGACGAACCCGGCGGCGATGCCGCGCTCCTCGCGCAGCTCGAGCGCCTTGGCGCGGATGGCGCGGGCGCGACGGCGGGCCTCGTCGAGGGCCGCAGGCTCGCGGAACAGGTCGGACAGGCGCGTACGACGCCCCGCGAGCAGCATCGAGACCCCGCCGGGGTGCGCGGTGGTGAGGTCGAGCGTGCCGGAGGGGAGGTCGCGGTACCACAGCAGGGTGTTGCGGCCACCGAGGTCGACGAGGGCGCGCTGCCACGTGCGGACCGCCGCCGCGACGCGGTCGGCGCGGGGGTCGCCCGAGGTCGACTCGGCCGGGAGGGCAGGGTCGTGCCTGAGCGCTTCGGTCATTCCTGCAGGCTAACGAATCGGCAACCCACCGCCGGGGACCGACGCCTGTGCGTCGGCTGGGTGCCGCGTCCCGCGTCGGCGGCCGTCGATGCCAGCCCTCGGACGCGTCCGGAGGCGTGCGGACGCGTGCGGTGGGCTCCGGAGCGGACGCGACACGGCGGAGGGCATCGGCTCAGGCGCAGCTCAGGTGCAGTCGATGGTCGGCGCGGTGGGCAGGCGCCGGAAGGTCTCGTGGTGCCCGACGTCGTCGGAGAAGAGTGCGGTGTCGTCGCTGAGCACCACCCGGCCGGCGTGGTACGGGTTGCCCCACCCGGGCGGCGGGTTGCCTCGACCGTCGTCGAGCGGGCCGCCGTCGCGCTCGAACCAGTCGCCGTCGACGACGAGGTAACGCACACCGCAGTGCGTCTCCAGCAGGACGTCGATGGTCGCCGTAGTCGTGCCCATGGTGGTCGAGGGGTCCGGCACCGGGACACCGGACGAGCAGGCGGCCAGCGTGGGGCCGGGGAGGGCTAGCGTGAGCCAGCACGCGCCGGCGCACAGCAGCGCGCGCGTCCCTCCCATGGCTGGCCCTTCGTCGGCGAGTCGTCCGGTCAGTCGGTCTGTCGGTCCCGCCCGGCCAGTATCCCGCGGCGACGTCCGGCCGCGGCACCGACCGCGTCGACGGCTCGCTGCACTCCGCGGGTGTCAACTAGGGACGCGCCGAACCGCTGGCCCGCCCCGGCGACTCCCCCCGCACACGTCGGCCGGTGACGTGTGCGGGGGCGTCCGGTCGCGCAGGGACTGGGGCAGGATGCCCTGCGCGACGGCCGCACCGGCCGTTCGCGCAGGGGAGGCGTCAGCGGAACGAGCTCGGAAAGGCTCCGATGATGCCGCCGCTCAGCATGTCGGCCATCTGGAGGATGTGCGCGTGCACCGCCTCGTAGTCGGTCACGCTGGCGCTGTAGCTGCCGGACAGCTCGTGGGCCGCCTCGGACAGGGTCTGGTCGAGGTGGACCCGCATGTCGTCGCGCATCATGGCCTGGGGCCAGAACCGCGGGTTGGCCTGCGCCAGGAAGTCGGCGATGTCGTCCGCGTTCGCGTACCAGCGGTTCTTGGCGTCAGTGAACGCGGTGGTGTCGCCGGCCTTCGCCGCCTTCAGGACCTCGACGGCGATGGTGATGTGGTCGTGGAGCAGCGCCGTCAGCCGTTGGCCCGCCGCCTCTCCGTAGAAGGGCACGATCGCGTCGCCGATGTCGGTCTGGTTCTGCAACAGCCGATCGGCGGTCGCCGGGAAGCCGGCGGAGCCGTCCGCGAACGTCACGATCGCGAGCCGGGTCCAGGTGACGTGGTCCTCCCACAGCTTGCGCATCTGGTCGTGGAACGCCTGCTGCGCCACGGTTCTCGGCGCCACCTCGTGGGTGTGGGCGAGGGTGACCGGCTGGGCGTCGGCGCTGCCACGAGGAAGCGTCCAGGTGAGGAAGGCGCTGGCGAGGGCGACGGCAAGGAGGGAGAACAGGAAGCCGCGGCGTCTGGGCGGCGCGGGCGACTCGGCCGCGAGGGCGGAGGAGGACGAGGGGCGTTCGGTGGCCATGCGTGGTCCTTCCCGATGCTGATGGTCGATGGTGAACGGGAGGGTTCGCCGCCCCGAGGCGGGAGGCGTCATCCGGACGGGAACCGGCAGGCGAGGCTCTGTGAGCAGTTCGTGTCGATGCGGTGATGGATGCTTACCGCGTGGCGCCACCCGCCCGGCGAGGCCCGCCCGGCGAGGCCGGGCCGGCGCGTTCGCCGCCGGTTCAGCGAGGCGGTAACCGGGGCGTCGCTCCGCATGGGAGCAGGCTGGAGGACCAACGTGCCGATCCCTCCCTTAAGGGACCCCACCTGCGAATGTCCTGTCAGTCCGGCCGGTTCGACGGTGCGCCCGACGACGTCGGCCTAACGTGGCACGCAGCCTGCGGCTCGGGGGCCCAGCACAGGCCCGGAAGACCGGCTCCGATGCCGGCCGTTCTGCGGAAGGACCGCTCATGATCGGACACGGGCTCACCAGGCGTCATGCCACGGCGACCCTCGTCGCGCTGGGTCTCGCCGGCGCCTCAACCATGCTCGGCGCGACCTCGGCGCGCGCGGCCAGCGACTACAACGGGGCCGTCTACCAGGTGGAGATCTCGCTCAACTGCACGAAACCGGGCGCACCGTGCCAGAACATCTTCGGCCTGGGCGGCATCTGGGGATGGATCGCGCTCATGCCCGGCGACGCCACGAACACGTGGGGCATCGGCAACGCGCAGATCGCGGAATGCGGCCACGCGGGCGCAGGTGGTGGCGGAGCGGGCGCTGGGCACGAGGACTACGACCCGGCCTGGCGGGTCATCGTGTCGTCGACGCCGCCGTCGCCGACGACGCCCAAGGACCCGAACAACAGGTACATCGTCATCGACGGGTCCCCGGACGGGCAGGTGTCCCCGTTCATCGTCCCGGCGACGTACGGCCACTACTCGGTGAGCTTCATGGGTGCCTTCGGGCAGGAGCAGATCGCTCCGTGACAGCCGTCCCTGACCTCGGCGGTGACCGGCGGCAGGGATAGGGGGGAGGGGCGGGACCGCAGGCCACCGCGACGTGGCGTGCGGTCCCTGCCGTCCGAGTTCGGCGAGCTCCGGGACGGCCGCGGCGTGCGAGGAGAACAAGCACCCGAACTCGTGCTGGCCACGTCGTGCAGTGCTTCGATGGGTCATGGCTAACGCGCAGCGGCGCCGGAGCGTCGCAGGACGCATCATCGGCCTCGGCCACCTGCTCACAGGTGGGGCGGCGCTGGTCTTCGCCGGCGCGTTGGTCGTGGCGGGGTGGTCACCCATGGCCGAGCTGGAGGGGGTGCTTCTGCCGCTGGGTCTGCTGCTTGCCCTGGTCGCCGGGGTCTTCGTCTACACGGCGGCCATCGTTCTGCGACGTGCACCGGACGAGCGTCGCGGTCCCGCGCTCGTGCTCAGCACCGTCGAGCTCCTCGTCGGGGCTGCCCTGGCGGTGGGGTTCATGAACGGGCGGGCGGGCAGTCCTGCCGACTACCCGGGTCCGCCTCCGAACGCCCACGGGCCCGACGTCGAGTGGAGTGATCCGATCTTCGTGCCGTCGGTCCTGCTCGTGGTTCTCGGCCTCGCCGGTCTGGGTCTCGAGGTCGCGTCCCGGCGCGCGGCCAGACCCTGAAAGGCGTGCTGGGTCCACCGGCGTGCCCGGCGCCCTCGTGTGCGGGGCCGCGGCGGCGGTCCAGTAGCCTGTCCCCGTTGGTCGGCCCGACGGGCCTCGTTACAGCGAGGGTTACAGCGACCCTTTCAGCGAGGTTTCCAGCGAGGGTCTCAGCCATCCCCCGCCCTCGTAGCTCAGGGGATAGAGCACCGCTCTCCTAAAGCGGGTGTCGCAGGTTCGAATCCTGCCGGGGGCACCACACGTTTCCGCAGGTCAGGGCGTGTCTGCGGCACCTCCATCCGCGGGCGTTGGGAACACCGATCCGGGCTGGGTGCCCGTGGGGTGCCCGAAGCCTTGGCGGGGTAAACCTAGGCGTGCGACAACGCGCCAACGAAAGACGTGACCCTCTGCAGCGACGGCAACAGGGCGGCCTGGTAGGCGTGATACACGTCCGGACGGCCGGACCAGACCGTGCTGGCAGGACGATTCTCCGGGTCGAGCTCGTGTTGCCATGACCCGCTGTTGGGGTCGATGAAGAGCCCCTTCGCGTGGTCCCACCACGTGTAGTACAGGGCGAGATGCTCGGAGGTCCCGAGTGCCTCGTACAGCGCCCACGCCGCCGCGATCGCCTCGGTGACAACCCAGTGCAGCCGGTCGCGGACGACCGGTACCCCCGCGTAGTCCGTCGTGTAGACGAAGCCGTCCCGGCCATCCACGTTCCACCCCTCGAGCACCGCGCGGTCGAAGAGCGCCACGGCATCGCTGAGCATCCACGCGGGCGCGCCACCGCCGAGGGCGGTTCGAACCTGCAGAGTCAGCCTCGACCATTCGAAGAGGTGCCCGATGGTCACGCCGTAGGGGCGGAACGGGTGGGCCGGTGAGTCGATGTTGTAGTCCCACACCGGGCTCCAGGTCTCGGTGAAGTGTTCAGGCAGGCGGAACGCGGACTTGGCGGCGAACCCATGCACGACTGCCTCGACGATCGCGGCAGAGTAGGCGACCCACGTGGAATCCCCGGTGATGTCCGCGGCAGCCAGGAGCGCCTCAACCGTGTGCATGTTGGCGTTGACGCCCCGGTAGGGTTCCAGCTCGCTCCAGTCGCGGTTCCAGACGTCGACCGCTAGACCGTCCCTGGGGCGCCAGAACCGCTGGTCGAAAACCTGAAGCGCCTCCTCGAGCAACGCTCGGCCTCGAGGATGTCCGCTCGCTGTCGCGCCGGCGGCGGCCAGGATCACGAAGGCGTGCTCATAGGCTCGCTTGTCCGTGTTCGCAGCGCCGGCCCCGTCGACTGCCGCGAACCACCCCCCGCACTCGTGGTCCTTCAGCGTCGACTCGAAGGCTTTGACGCCATGGTCCACCGCGGTCGCGGCCCGCGAATCTCCCTCGAGTGCCCCCAACGCTGCGACGTGGGTCATCCGGGCAGTGATCCACAGCTCGACTCCCTTGTCCGTGAACAGGCCGCCGGCCCCGTCGAGCCAGCCGAAGCCGCCGGCCGGATGCATGGCTGACAGGGCGAGCTCCAACAGCTGGTGGCGGTGCTCCTTGAGCCAGAGCAGGTGCTCGACGGTGGGCTCGGTCTGGGCGACGGTCATCGTCAGGCCCCTTTTCGTGAGATGCCGGTGGTGTCGGCGCTGGCTCGGCCCGCAAGGCGCATCCCGGCCTGTCGAAGCCACCGAGCGGGGTCGGCCATGGCGTCCTGGGCCGACCCGGCGAGCTCTTCCAGGACGATGAGCTCGGCGACACGCGATGTGGCCTCGGGTGCGGCTTGACCGACGACGGCCCAGAGCAGCGTCGCCGTCCCGGCGGCAAGTGACACGCGGCCGACCACCTTGCCGTTGAAGCTTTGGGCGTCCAGGCGCCCTTCTCCGGTGATCACCAGGTCGGCGCGCGCCGCCCGCTCGTCCAGAGAGGTGAGCCGCGCGATGGCCTCCGAGCCCTTGACCAGGCGACCGCCCCAGAGCGTGGCCAAGCCGAACGCCGTACCGCCGGCCGCGCCGCTGCCTGGCGCGTCGCCGTGGTTGCCGACCACAGCACTCAGCGTCCGCAGTCCGCGCTCGAGCAGCTGGACCTCCTCCGGGCCTGCGCCCTTCTGCGGGCCGAAGGATGCGGCCGCGCCGGCCGCTCCAAGAAGTGGCGCGTCGACGTCCACGAGGACCTCGACCCCGCCAGGCGGCGGGGGAACCAACCGCGAGAGGTCCATGCCGGTCAGGTCGACCAGGTGTGACCCCCCGAGCGGCAGGCGAAGGTGACCAGGTCCCAGAAAGCGAGAACCGAGAGCAGTGAGGGCACCGGCGCCGCCGTCGGTGCTCGCCGATCCGCCCAGTGCCGCGACGACCCGCTTCACCTGCGGGCACGTGGCCGCCGCGAGCAGCTGTTGCCCGAACGCGAACGTGTGAGCTCCGAGCGGGTCGGGTTGAGGCAGCAGCGGAAGTCCGGATGTCACGGCGAGCTCCACGACCGCCGTCCCGTCCGGCAGAAGCAGCCAGGGCGCCATCGCGGGGCCTGCCGGGCCGAGCACCCGCGTGAGGAGGCGTCGCGCGCCAGGCGTGCTCGCCTCGATGACATCCAGCGTTCCCTCGCCGCCATCGGCCATCGGAAGGCAGCAGAGCTCGTCGGACGGACGGATCGCGGCCCAGCCTCCAGCGATGGCCTCGGCCGCGTCCCTGGCGCTGATGCTCCCCTTGTACGAGTCAGGAGCGATGACGACACGCATCGTCAGGCCACCACCACGTCGAGGTACCTGCGCTTCATCGTCTCCAGGACTGCATCGGGGTCGGTCGCCCAGACCTCGGCGTTGAAGATCTCGACCTCGATGTCGCCGGTGTATCCGGCAGCCGTCACCAGCTCGTAGTGGTGGCGGAAGTCGATGTGCCCGTCTCCCATCATCCCACGCGACAGCAGCGAGTCGGCAGGCAGCGGGGTGATCCAGTCGCACACCTGGAAGCTGGCGATGCGGTTCGCGCGACCGGCTCGGGCGACCTGCTGCTCGAGCTGGGGGTCCCACCAGACGTGGAAGGAGTCGACGACGACGCCGACGTTCTCGGCCGGGTAGGGCTCGGCGATGTCGAGCGCCTCGCCGAGGGTGGCCAGCACCCCACGGTCGGCGGTGAAGATCGGGTGCATCGGCTCGAGCGCGAGGCGCACACCATGCTTGGCCGCGACCGGCACGAGCCGCTCGATGCCCTGGCTGACGCGAGCTCGCGCGGCTGGCAGGTCACGGGAGCCGTCCGGCAGGCCACCGACGACCATGACGAGGCAGTCAGCCACCAGCGACGCCGCCTCCTCGATCGCGCGGACGTTGTCCGCCACGGCTGCCTCGAACGCGTCGTCGTCGACCGCGGTGAGGAAGCCCCCGCGGCACAGCGAGGACACGCGCAGCCCGGCGGCTTCGATGAGCGCCTTGGCCCGGTCCAGGCCGATGTCGGCCACCGGCTCACGCCACACCCCGATGGCCTGCAGCCCTGCCCGGACACACCCGTCCACTGCCTCGGGCAGCGACCAGGAGTTCGTCGTCTTCTGGTTGAGCGAGAGCCGCTCCAGCCCGGCACTCACCGGCACAGTCCTGCCGCGGCGAGCAGTGTCCGCATGCGCTCCGCCGCCAGGTCGGGGTCCGGCAGCAGGCCGGCGGCGTCGGCGAGCCGGACCGTGTCGGCCAGGTGCACGATGCTGCGTGCGCTCTGCAGGCCGCCGACCATGGTGAATCCCGGCTGGTGCCCGCTGAGCCAGGCAAGGAAGGCGATGCCGGTCTTGTAGTAGTACGTCGGGGCTGCGAACACGTGCCGCGCCAACGGCAGGGTCGGTGCGAAGGCAGCGTCATAGGCGGCCAGGTCACCGGCGTCGAGCGCGGCCAGCGCGGCTCCAGCGGCCGGCGCGATGGCGGCGAAGATGCCCAGCAGCGCGTCCGAGTGGTGGGTGCCGTCCCCCTTGATCAGCTCGGGGTAGTTGAAGTCGTCTCCGGTGTAGAGCCGCACACCCGCCGGCAGCGCGGCGCGCAGCCCCTTCTCGTGCTCGGCGCTCAGCAGCGACACCTTGACACCGTCGATCCGGTCGGCGTGATCGGCGATGACGGACAGGAAGTTCTTCGTGGCGACCTCGACGTCGTCGCTGCCCCAGTACCCGGCCAGGGCCGGGTCGAACGCGGGCCCGAGCCAGTGCAGGATGACGGGCCGCTCGGACTGGGTCAGCAACCGGTCGTAGATCCGGGCGTAGTCCTCGAACCCATTGGCCAGCCGCGCCAGCTGCCGGCTGGCCATGATGATCGCCTGCGAACCGGTCGACTCGACGAACGCGAGCTGCTCCTCATAGCCGGCCAGGACCTGCTCGAGGCTGGAGACGTCGAAGGCCAGGTGGTCGGTCCCGGCGCCGGACGCGATGCGCGCACCCTCGGCCTCGGCCTGGGCCGCCGAAAGGCGGATCAGCTCGCGGGTGGTGCGCCAGTCCAAACCCATGCCGCGCTGAGCGGTGTCCATCGCCTCTGCGACCCCGAGGCCATGGGCGAACAAGTGCCGGCGGAAGCCGAGGGTCGATTCCCAGTCGAGAACCGCCGGCGCTCCGGGAACGTTCTCGCCGAGCGGACTGGCGACAACATGGGCCGCACCGAACGCGATGCGGGTGCGGGGCGGCGCGTCCGGGGACGTCCACGCGGTGGGCTCGCGCAGCTGCAGCCGCTGCCAGCTGCCGTCGCTTCGAGGCAGGTCCAGGACGGTCATGCCGACAGCTCGCCGAGCTCGATCCGCCGACCCTGCGCCGAGGACTCCAGCCCGGCCTCGGCCAGTCGGACACCGCGCGCGCCTGCGAGGAAGTCGTAGGGGTGCTCGCCCTCACCGAGGACGTACCGCAGGAACTGCTCCCATTGGGCCTTGAACCCGTTGTCGAAGACCTCGTTGTCCGGCACCGGGTGCCACTGCTGCCGGAACGGGGTCGACTCGACCAGGTCGGGGTTCCAGACCGGCTTCGGCGTCTCGGCTCGGTGCTGGGCGACGCAGTTGTGCAGTCCCGCGACCGCGCTGCCTTCGGTGCCGTCGACGTGGAACTCGACGAGCTCGTCGCGATGCACCCGCGTGGCCCACGAGGAGTTGATCTGGGCGATGACACCGCCCTCGAGCTCGAAGATGCCGTACGCGGCGTCGTCGGCGGTCGCGGTGTACGGCTGGTTCCGCTCGTCCCACCTCTGCGGGATGTGCGTGACGGACTTGGCCGTGACCGCCTCGACCCGGCCGAAGAGGTTCTCCAGCACGTAGTTCCAGTGACAGAACATGTCCGTGGTCATGCCGCCGCCGTCCTCGGAGCGGTAGTTCCAGCTTGGACGCTGCGCGTGCTGCCAGTCCCCCTCGAACACCCAGTAGCCGAACTCCCCACGGACCGACAGGATGCGGCCGAAGAAGCCGCCGTCGATGAGCCGCTTGAGCTTGAGCAGCCCCGGCAGGTAGAGCTTGTCGTGCACGACGCCGTTCTTGACACCGGCCTCCGCGGCAGCGCGCGCCAACCGCAGAGAGCCCTGGAGCGACTCCGAGATCGGCTTCTCCGTGTAGATGTGCTTGCCTGCGGTGATCGCCTTGAGGATCGCTTCCTCACGCACGGACGTCAGCTGGGCGTCGAAGTAGATCTCGTCCTCGGGGTTGGCCAGCGCGGCGTCGAGGTCGGTGGTGTACCGGTCCACGCCGTGTCGCTCGGCGATCTCCTTGACCTTCTCCGGGTTGCGCCCGACCAGGATCGGCTCGACCTGCACCCGTGAGCCGTCGGCCAGCTCGACGCCACCCTGGTCACGGATGGCCAGGATCGAGCGCACGAGGTGCTGCCGGTAGCCCATGCGGCCGGTGACGCCGTTCATGATGATGCCGATGGAGTTGGATGTCATGTCCCGTCCTCAACACGTAGCGGAAAGCGCTTGCCATCAACGGTATCACCTCTCAACATGAAGCGGTAAGCGTTTCCCGGACGCGTGCGACCAGCCGTCGCTCACGATGGAGTCCGGGCGAGCGGTGGTGCGGAAAGCGGTTGCCTGCCATACTCACGCCAGAGTGGTTCGTGGTCCCCGAAGGAGTCAGCAGTGCTGGATGCGGTCCCAGATCGCCACCTCGGGTTGTGCTCGGTGACCTTGCGGAAGCTGTCCGTGGAGCGCGTGGTCGAGGTGGCAACACGTGCGGGGCTGGGCTGCATCGAGTGGGGCGCCGACGTGCACGCGCCACCTGGTGACCTCCCCCGGCTGGACGAGGTTCGCCGGCGCACCGAGGACGCCGGCCTGCGCGTGGCCTCCTACGGCTCGTACTGGCGTGCGGGGGTCGATGACATCCGGCAGGTCCGACGTGCCATCGAGGCGACGCAGAGACTCGGCGCCCACCGTGTCCGCATCTGGGCCGGTGCGGTGGGATCGGCGCACACCGATCCCCCGACGCGCCAGCGCGTCGTCACGGCGACCCGGGAAGCGGCCGAGATCGCTGCGGGACACGGGGTCTCACTGTCGTTCGAGTTCCACGCCGACACACTGACGGACAACGCCCAGAGCACGCTGGATCTCCTCCGGGAGGTGGACCATCCCGCCGTCTCCACGTACTGGCAGCCTCCCAACGACGTCCCCGACGCTGCCGCCGTCCGGACGCTGACCCAGGTGATCGACGCGGTCAGCGCCGTTCACGTGTTCTCGTGGTGGCCGGCAACCCACCGCCTGCCCCTGCTGGGTCGCCGCGACCTGTGGCGTGCAGCCCTCGACGTCCTGGCGACGCGGAAGCCGGTGGACCTCCTGCTGGAGTTCGTCGTCGACGACAACCCAGACCTCGTGGCCCAGGAGGCTCAGGCACTGCGTGCCCTCACGGACGGGAGCACCCCATGACCGAGACGCGCTCAGCGGCACTGGCCATGGCCGCCGATCTTCCACATCGGCTCCTCACCCCTGCCGCCGCGGCCCGCCTGAGATCCGTCTACGACGTGGACACGGCTCGGACGATCCGTGACTTCTCGAACGAGGACGAGGCCGCCCTCGCCGGCGTGGAGGTCCTCATCACCGGGTGGGGCTGCCCTCGCATCAGCGCCGAGGTGCTCGAGAGGCTCCCGAACCTCAAGGGGGTCCTGCACGCCGCAGGGTCCGTGCGCGGCCACCTCGACCCGGCCGTCTGGGCCCGAGGCATCGCGGTCACCTCGGCCGCGCAGGTGAACGCGCTGCCGGTGGCCGAGTACACCTTGGCCATGATCCTGCTGAGCGCCAAGGAGGTCTTCCGCGCCCAGCAGCTCTACCGCCCCGGTGGCCGTGTCGACACCCTCGAGGAATTCAAGGAAGCCGGCTGCTACGGCCGACGCGTGGGGCTGGTGGGCGCCTCGAGCATCGGGCGTCGCGTGCTCGAGCTCCTGGCCCCGTTCGACCTGGAGATCTGGCTGCACGACCCCTACGTGAGCGACCCGGAGGCCGCCCGGCTCGGCGTCCGGCTCGCCGGCCTCGACGAGCTGCTGAGCTCGTGCAGCGTGATCAGCCTCCACGCTCCCCTGCTCGACTCGACCCGGCACATGATCGACGCGAGGCGCATCGGCCTCATCCGGCAGGGCGCCACGCTCATCAACACGGCACGCGGAGGCCTGGTGGACCACGACTCCCTCGTGACGGCGCTGGTCTCCGGCCGCTTCCGCGCCGTCCTGGACACGACCGACCCCGAGGAGCCACTCCCCCACGGCTCGCCGCTGCTCCACCTGGACAACGTCGTCGCCACCCCGCACGTCGCGGGCGCGGTCGGCAACGAGCTGTTTCGCCTGGGGGATCACGCCGTCGACAACGCGGTCCGTCTCGCAGAGGGCCGCGAGCTCGTCGGCGCGGTCACCGCCACGCAGCTGCAGACGATGGCCTGACCGGCCTGTCCGGTCAGGCGCCGGCTGACGGCCCTAGCCTATCGGTCGGGGCGGGGTGCTCTCGCGGATGAGGACCTCGCCGCGAATTCGGCGGGTGCGGTGCGGCTCCCCCTCTGCGGCCGTCGTGACGAGCTCGAGCGCGGTCTCGCCCATACGCTCCAGCGGCAGGCGAACCGTGGTCAGCTTCGGATGCACGTCTCGAAGGGTCGCGATGTCATCGAAGCCGGCAAGGGCCAAGTCCTCGGGCAGGCGCAGTCCTGCGTCCCGGCAGGCGGCCATGGCCCCGACGGCCATGACGTCGTTGACGGCCACGACGCAGTCGAGCCCCTCCCCGGACGTCAGGAGATCACGCATCGCATCGTGCCCGCCGTCGCGCGTGAACGCACCCTCGAGGACCACCGGCGCGGACAGTCCCGCTGCCGCGAGGCCGTCGCGGATGCCTTGGACGCGATCGCGGGCGGTCAGCAACCGCGTCGGCCCTCCCAGGACCGCGAACCGCTGGTAGCCGAGTGACGCCAGCTGCTGGGCCAGCGCCTTGGCCCCGCTGCGGTTCTCGACGACGACCGTGTCCAGCGGGAGCTTCTGCTGGCTGATGACCACGACGCGACCCCCGGCGCGCTCGAAGGCTTCGCACTCCTCTCGCAACCGAGCCAGCAGGTCGGGATCGTCGACGCGGCTGCCGGCCAGGATCACGGCCCGGCTCCGCTGTCCCCGCAGCACCTGGACGTAGTCGAGCTCCCGCTCCGGACGCCGCATCGTGCTACCGAGCGTCACGAGCAGGTGCTGGTCCTCCGCGGCGCGCATGACCCCCGCGGCGATGGCGGCGAAGTAGGGGTCCGAGATGTCGTGGACGATGAGCCCGACCACATTGGTCCTGCCCCGCGCCATCGCCTGCGCAGGTCCGTTGGCCGCATAGTTCAGCTTCGCCGCGGCGGCGAGGACGCGCTCCTTGAGGTCCTGCCGAACCTTGCGGGTGCTGCCGTTGAAGGCGCGTGAGGCGGTCGCGAGGGACACACCGGCCTCGTTGGCGACGTCTTGAAGCGTTACCGGCCCCGGCGACATGGCATTCACGGCAGATCCTTCGTCGAGTTGGCGGGCAGGCCACGGGAAGCGCCTTCCGAGATGCTAGCGCGCTCCGGTCAGCCCTTGAGGCCGGCCGAGGCCATCCCCTCGATGAAGTACCTCTGGGCGGCGATGAACAGGGCGATCATCGGGAGCACCGCCAGCGAGGCGCCCGCCATCAAGTAGGCCCACTGCACGTTGAGAGGGTCCTGCGAGAAGATCGCCAGGCCGACCTGGATCGGCCGAAGTGAGTCGTCCCGCGTGATGAGCAGAGGCCACAGGAAGCTGTTCCACGCAGCCCCGATCTGGAAGACCGCAATGGTGATCACGGCAGGTCTGATGAGCGGCAGCATGATCCTGACGAAGACCCCGTACTCGGACAGCCCGTCGACCCGGGCGGCCTCGGCGAGCTCCCCCGGAAGGCTGACGAAGAACTGGCGCGCCAGGAAGATGTAGATCGGGGCGATGGCGTGCGGAATGATGAGACCCCACCACGAGTTGAGCCAGCCGGTACCGCCCTGTCCCGTGATGCCGTTGCCACCGAAGAACGGAATGGACTTCACCACGAGGAACTCTGGGATGAGGATCGCGTAGAACGGCACCATGATGAGGACGACGACGAACGCGTTGAGCGCCTTGCGGCCCCGGATCGGCGTGCACGCAAGGGCGTAGCCGGCGGACGTGGCAAAGGCCAGGGTCAGGGCCGTCTGTCCGACCGTGAGCAGCGCCGTGTTGAGGAAGTAGCGCGCGAAGGGGGCAGCCGCCAGTGCCTCCGTGTAGTTCTGGAACCGCAGCTGCTCGGGGATCCAGGAGAACTCGGTGAGCTCGGACGGCGACTTCAGCGACGTGAGCAGCATCCACACGAACGGTGCGACCATCGCGACGGCGCCCAGACCCATGACGGCCGTCAGGGCGTACACGCCGCGGCCACGGCGACCGGGGGCGGTGTGCGGCCTATGCATCGGAGCTCACCTTCTGAAGCCGCAAACCGACCAGCGTGAACACGCCGATGAGCACGACCAGCACGACGGACTGGGCAGCCGCATACCCGAGCTTGAGGCCCTGGAACGCCTCCTCGTAGATCTCGTAGGTCATCACCGTCGAGCTCGACCCGGGCCCGCCCTTCGTCATGACGAAGACCAGGTCGAACACCTGGAAGGAGGCGATCGTCGAGGTGACGAAGACGAAGAAGTGGGCAGGGCCGAGGGCTGGCCAGGTGACGTTCCAGAAGGTCTGCCACCGGTTGGCGCCGTCCAGCTGCGCAGCCTCGAGCTGGTCCCGGCTCACACTCTGAAGGGCCGCCAGGTAGACGACCATCTTCGCGCCGAGGCCCTGCCAGACCCCCACGAGCATCAGCGACGGCAGTGAGAGGTTCGGGTTGGTGAGCCACCCTTGGGGCGGCAGTCCGAAGAGGCCCAGGACGCTGTTCGCCAAGCCCACGTCCGGCTGGAAGATCCAGAGCCACACCGTCGCGACCGCGACCGTCGCAGTGACCTGGGGCATGTAGTACAGCACGCGCAAGGCCCCCCGGGCGCGGATACCCGAGTTCAGGCCCAGCGCAATCAGCAGAGCGACCGCCATGGCGACGGGGACCGTCACCAGGGTGTAGAGCACCGTGTTGACCAGTGCCGTCCGCCAGCGGTCGTCGGACATGAGCTGGAGGAAGTTGTCGGCGCCGACCCAGTGGTAGCCACCCAGGAACTGGTAGTCGGTGAAGCTGAGCGCCACGAGCATGACCATCGGCAGGAGCAGGAACACCGCCGCGTGGATGAGCGCCGGCGCCAGCATCACCCAGCCGGCGCGCTTCTGCGACGCTTGCAGGTCCTTCACGGGTCGCCTCGTGGCCCCCGGTGGCGGGGCAGTCTTTCGCCCCGCCACCTCGGTCCTGATCGCTGTCATGCTGACCTGCTTCCGGTCGATCGCCGTGACTACTTGCTCGCCAGGCCCTGCAGCACGGTGGCCGCGTCGGCCTTGCCGAGCAGCACCGTGTCCAGCTGCGCACCGAAGTTGTTGCGGACCTCCAGCCAGTTGGTGCTGCCGCCCTCGAACACCATGTGGTCCAGCTGGGTGGCCGAGAAGGCGCTCGCGGGGTTGCTCTTCACGACGTCGAGCTGGTCGACGCCGTCCACGGCCGGGACGCCGAAGTTGAGCTTGGCGATGTCCGAGGCCGCTTCCGGGGAGCTGAGCAGCTTGACGAACTCGTAGCTGGCCTTCGGCAGCTGCGACTGGGCGCCGACGGATGCGAGCTGGCCGCCGGAGAACATCGCGGTGTCCTGCTCCTTCAGGTTGAAGAACGCCAGGTCGTCGCACCGTGCCTGCCCCACCTTCGCGCAGTCGACGTAGCCGCCGGCCACCCCCATGGCCGCCTTGCCGGTGAAGACGAGGGGTTGGCCATCCGGGGATGCGAGCCCGAAGTCACTGACCTTGTCGTCGTTGATGAGCGAGGCCATCTCGTCGAGCGCCTTCACACCCTCCGGCGTGGCGAAGTTCGCCTTGCCGTCCTTGTACATCGGCTGCCCGAGGGAACCCAGGAAGGTGACGAAGTCCTGACGGTAGGCCGACGGCGGGGCCCAGAAGTCGAACCCCGCCTGGGTGATCTTGCCACCGTCGCGCTTGGTGAGCTTGATGGCATCCTCACGAAGCTCCGCCCACGTCTGCGGAGGCTTGGTCGGGTCCAGGCCGGCGGCGGCGAAGGCCTTCTTGCTGTAGGCCATCGGCTTGGGCCCGAAGATGAGGGGCACGGCGTAGATCTTGCCGTTGTACTCTGCGGCCGGCAGGGCCGGGGCCGCGCCCTTGCTCAGACTGTCCTTCGTGACACCGAACTCGCTGAGGTCCTTGAAGACCCCCTTCGATGCGAACGGTGGGATCCAGCCGATGCCGGTGACGTACACGTCGTAGCCCTGGCCGGAGGCGATGGAGGTGGAGATCTTCTCGTTCAACGTGCCGAACGTGGCGAAGTCGGGCTCGACCTTGACGTTCGGGTACGTCTTGTGGAACGCGTCGATGACTTTCTGGAGGGCCGCCTTTCCGTCGTTGCTCGCGGGGTACGAGGGCACGAGCACGCGGATGGTCCCGGATGCCGATGCGGGGTTGTCGTCGGCACCGCCGCCGGAACCGCTGCCGCTGCCGCAGGCGGACAGGGCTGCGACGGCGGCCACAGCCACCACTGCGGAGGGGGCGAATCGCTTGAACACTTGAGCCTCACTTCGTCGAGCGGAATGCGCTTTCCCGCCAACTATAGGTGTAGGTTGATCGGACGGGCAAGCCCTTTCCCGCTTCCTTTGCAACCCAGTTCGCTACCGCAGGGGTCGATGGCACACGGTGCCAACGATAGGAGCCACGCATGTCGCCCAGCCGGCCGAGGCCCGACGGCAGACCGGCCGCACGGCCGACCAGCCCCGGGGAGCTGCCCAGATGGCTCGCTCTTCCCGGCTACCTCGTCCTCCTCAACCTGCTCGCACTGCTGGCCTCACTGCCCGTGGTGACGGCGGCACCGTCCGCGATCGCCCTCCAACGCGTGCTGGAGCGGGTTCTGAGGGATGAGGAACCCGCTCCCTTGGCAGCCTTCTGGCGATCATGGTCGCGCGCCCTTCGGGACTGGACGCTGGTCGGGCTGGTGCTCGCAGTGGGTTCTGCCGGCGCCGTGCTCTCAGCGGTCTTCTGGCTCCAGGTGGCCACCCCCGTGGCCGCCGTCGCGCTGGCCTTCCTCCTCGTCGCGACCGCCGTGGCGACGGCCACGTGGCTGGCGGTGCTCGAGTGCGCGTCTCACGCGAACCCTCCGACCGTGCGCCGGGCCGCGCGCTTGCTGCCTGCCGTCCTGATGCGCTCCCCCCTCGCTGCGGCGGGCGGTGCGGTGCTCACCTTCGCCTGGATGGCGCTGGTCGGCCAGAGACCGGCCCTCCTGCTCGTGGCCGGCCCCTTGGTTCCTGCAGTGGTGAGCAGGTGGGCGTTCCACGGGCGCGCGGCGTCACACGAGGAGCCCTAGCCACTACTGCACCCCGGTGCGCGGCCCGACCGAGCCGCTCGAGGCCGCCTTGGCAGCGGTACCAGCGAAGGGTGGAGCGCCGCCGCGCTCCACCCTTCGGCGGAGTCAGTCAACGACGCGGCACTCCCGGACCTGCACGTTGCCCTTCGTGTCGCAGTAGACGTGATGGGTGCCGACCGCGTAGGTACCCGCGGCGTTGTTCGCGATGCTGAACGTCCTGGTGGCGACCTGCTGTGACCCGTCGGTCATCGAATCCGTCACCGTGACCGTGAGATCGTTCTGGCTTGCGGATCGCCGGACCACGGATGCCGACGCATCCGTGGCGATCGGCGTCGCAAACGAGAAGAACAACGAGTTCGCGGCCGTGGATGCCGGCGTCGCCGTCTCCTGTTGAGTGCTGAGCCGAAGGCGGACCTTCGCGTCGTTCGGCGTGGAGGGCGATCCCTCGACCGCCAGGTCGACCAGACGCCCGTCGTGCGCCAGGTAATAGCGCCCGACGCCGGTGCTGCGGACCGCGAACTTCTCCGCTTCCCCCACCTCGAGCGGCCCGGCAGCGATGACGTTCTCGCCCCCGACGGTCGTCGAGGTGACGCTGAGGAAGCGCCCGGTCGTCGCATCCTGGAGCGAATAGGTCTCGTCCGGATTGGTCACCAAGCGGAAGTACGGCGCGTGCTTCTGCTCGGCACTCACGGCGACTGTGGAGTCGTCCTGCACCGCCAGGTAGGAGTTCAGCGTCTCCGTGGCGTAGTCAGCGGGGATCGTCCCTCCCGGGGTCAGTGTCCGTGCGGCGAGTGGCGCGTCGCCCCACTTGCTGACCTCACCCCACGTGCGCTGGTACCACGGCGTGAGCATGGTTCGCAGCTGGAGGTACGGGGCCACCGCGCCGGTTGCCGGCCCGTTGTACATGGTCAGCGTGTCGAAGTTCACGTTGTCGAAATGGACGAAGCTCTCGGGTCGCGACGCCTGCGCCGCCCGCTGCAGCCACGTGGTGTCCACGCCGGGAACCTTCGAGTAGTGCGCGAGCGCATTCTCGTAGACCGGCCGGAGCTGACCTCGCAGGATCGACTGCTCGTCCATCGTGGTCCAGTAGGCGGAGCCGTCGGTACGGCCGAAGATGTTCGGCACAGGCTCGGCGCGCAGGTCCCCTTCCCCACTGAAGAGGTTGTACTGGGCCACCCAGTTGAACGCCCGAGCCAGCTTGTTGTCGTCCAGGCTCCACAGGTCGACACCCTGGCTCTCCGCGATCCTCGAGATGTCGGCCATGAGCCCGAGACCGAGCTGCGCGTGCGCCTGGTCGCGGGCACTCTCGTGCACCTGCCCCCAGTCCGTGACGTAGTTCTCGATGGATCCGTTGATGAAGGGGCTCTTGTACATCGAGATCGCTCGGTCGAAGATCGGCTTGCTGTCGGTCAGCACCCCGATCGCTTCGAGCGAGGCGATCGCCGCGCCGTCCCAGTTCCCGTTGGCGATCATCGGGGCGCCTGCATCCTGGATGTCGGGGTAGACGACATCCAGCATGAGCCGCTGGAACGAGGCGAACCCCGCGTCCGAGTAGCCGGCGTATCCGCCGTGGTAGTAGCGGACGATCTCAGCCGCGTTGACGTACTTCAGCGTGGCGAGGCCTGCCCCGAGGATCTGGTCGCGACCGTCGATCTGCTTCAGCGTCGATGACCAGCCGTCGAGGATCTCGACCACCTTCTGCGCGTATCGGTCGTCGCCCGTGATCACCCACCGCAGTGCGAGGAAGTAGGCGGCGGCGCCCGAGGTCTCGTAGTCGGAGATGTTCCCCGATCCCACGGGCGACCCGCGGCCGACGGCGGTGCGGAAGACCGGTTGGAAGTCCGGCGACGACATCGAGTACGGAACCGAGTTCTTCAGGCGCAGGTAGTCGGAGTACCAGGGTTCCTCCTTCTTCGCGATGTGGTCGTGCATGGCCTCCAGCTGCGCACCCGTCAGCGAGACCCCCGGGTGGTTGAAGATCTGCACCTCGACCGTGGTCGTGACCGCAGCGGGCCCACCGTCGTATCGGACGGTGTACTCGTGCACGCCCGTCGTGACGCCGTTGAGCGTGGCTGCGAGCACCTTTCCGTCGAAGGAAGCCACGGCGTCGCCGTCGACCGTGTAGTGGGCGGCATTCGTGTCACCGTGGACCGGAAGCCAGGCGAGGCGGACCGACGAGCCCGTGACCGACTGCTGGACCTCGAGCAGTTCGGACTGCACGGGAGTGAAGGTGAACAGGTGCTGGGTCCGGTCACCGGGTGTGACCGCTAGACCGCTTCCACTCGCGTGCACGGGGGACACGGCCGCCTCGGCGCCGTCGCGCAGGGCTGCGAGGTGGCTCGCGATCGTGTACTTCCCGGATGCGGGATAGCCCTTGATGGAGAAGCGCTCGTTCCACGCTGCATCGGCTGCCGTGGCCGTGACGAGGTAGTCCGCCCCGGACTTCGAGTAGTACGGTCTGCCCTTCGCACCCTCGTAGTTCTGGATCGTCAGGTACTTCCCGGTGTCCAGGCTCTTGATGGCGTAGGAGGTCTGCTGCCCCGCCGCCCAGTCCTTGGTAGTCGGCCGCGGTGTACCTG
>NZ_JBPGXG010000086.1:0-20627 GCF_056755255.1 Monashia sp. HAY1-5C
CCCCCCCCCCCCCCCCCCCCCCCCCCCCCCCCCCCCCCCTCTCCAAGCAGAAAACACCACACCAGATGTAGCTCCGTCTCGTGGGCTCGGAGATGTGTATAAGAGACAGCTGGTACTCCAGCCGGGGTTGGCAGCTGCTCGGTGTGTTGCGGGGTCAGGCTGTCGGGCGGTCAGGCTCGGGGGCAGGCTGTCTCGCGGTCAGGCCTGGGCGGCGACGGCGCGGGCGAGGTCGGGGGCGTCGGCGGCGAGCAGTCCCGCGGCGAAGAGCAGGTACCGCTCGTCGACGTGGGCGCGGGCCTCGCGCGGCACCTTCCACCCACCGGCGTGGTCCCTGAGCACGGCACCGAGGAGGTGCTCGCGCCCCGACGCGTCGGCGTGCCTCAGCACCCCGCCGGAACCGACGAGGGTCGTGACGTTCGCGAGCGGCCGGGGCGACTCGGTCGGCTGGGCCGCACGTGCATGGCGCCGGACCGCGACGAGGGCGGCCAGGCGGGCCAGCTCCAGGTCGAGCGCGCGCTCCTCGGCATCGGTCGGCAGCAGCCCGGGCTGTCTGTGGACGCGCGCGCCCCACAACCGCAGGTCGGCCGCGGAGGGACGGCCGGCACCGTCGAGCACGTGCTCCTCCTCGGCGGCCCGGACGACGTGCAGCGCGTTCCATCGCAGCCCGAGGTCGCCCTCGACCGTCCGGGCGTGCCACAGCGGTGCCACGACGTCCTTGCGCAGGGACGCGTCCTCCCCCTCCGGGGTCAGGCACGAGTAGACGTCGGTCGTCGCGCCCCCGACGTCCACGACGAGCACATCGCCACCGCCGAGCCCGGCGAGCGCCTCGACGCCACGCAGCACGGCGTCGGGCGTCGGGGCCTGCACCATCGCCGCGAACGCGGGGTCGCGCGAGAGGCCCTTGCCGCCGATGACGTGCTGCAGGAACGCCTGCCGGATCGCGGCCCGCGCGGACTCCGGGGCGATGACGCCGATCCGCGGCAGCACGTTGTCGGCCGCCACCGCCGGCCGGTCGGTGGCGGCGAGCCTGGCCATGGCGTCCTCGCGGGCCTCGACGTTGCCGGCGACGACGACGGGCGTGGCATGTGCCCCGTGGCCCCCGATGGCGAGGCGGGCGAGCCGGTCCGCGTTGTGCAGCAGCACGTCGGCGTTGCCGCCGTCGGTGCCGCCGACGAGCAGGACGATGTCGGGCCGGGACGCGCGCAGGGCGGCGGCCGCATCGGTCGTCAGGGCGCCGGCGGCGACGTGGACGACCTTGGCACCGGCCGACAACCCGACCCGCCGGCCGGCCTGCGCGGTGACCGTGGCCTCGTAGCCGACGACGGCGAGCCGCAGGCCTCCCCCGGCGCTCGAGCAGGCGCGGACCGACGCGTCGTCGGGCACGTCGAGCATCGAACGCAGGGCTCGGTAGCCGTCGAGCACGTCGCCGCGGCCGAGGGTCCCCGTCGTCGGCGTCGCACCGGTGGCGACGACCTCGCCGTCGTCGCCAAGCAGCGCGCCCTTGGTGAAGGTCGACCCGAAGTCGACCGCGAGAACGGTCACGCCCGCCGGTCAGCCGTGGATGTCGAGCGCCTCGCGGAGGTCGGCAATGAGGTCGTCGACGTCCTCGATGCCGACCGAGAGGCGGATGAGGTCGTCCGGGACCTCGAGCTCGGTGCCGGCGACGCTCGCGTGGGTCATCCGGCCCGGGTGCTCGATGAGCGACTCCACGCCCCCGAGGGACTCCCCCAGGGTCCACAGGCGCACGGCCGCACACACCTTGACCGCGGCGTCCTCGCCCCGGCGCATCCGGAAGCTGACCATGCCGCCGAAGCGCTTCATCTGCCGGGCCGCGACCTCGTGGTTGGCGTGGCCGGCCAGACCCGGGTAGAGCACCTGGTAGACGCCGTCATGGCCCTGGAGGAACTCGACGACCCTCTCGGCGTTGTCGCAGTGGCGCTCCATGCGGACCGCGAGGGTCTTGAGCCCGCGCAGCGTCAGCCACGAGTCGAAGGGACCGGCGACGCCGCCGATGCTGTTCTGGTGGAAGGCGATCCGGTCCTCGGCGTCGGTCATGCCGGGCACCGTGATGTCGGCGCGGGTGATGACGGCGCCCCCGACCACGTCGCTGTGGCCGCCGGAGTACTTCGTCGTCGAGTGCGTGACGATGTCGGCGCCGAGCGCGATGGGGCTCTGCAGGTAGGCGGTCGCGAAGGTGTTGTCGACGACGAGGAGGGCACCGGCCTCGTGGGCGACCCCGGCCACGGCCTCGATGTCGGCGATGCCGAGCAGCGGGTTGGTCGGGCTCTCGACCCACACCATCTTCGTGCGCCCGGGACGGACGGCGGAGCGCACCGCATCGAGATCGCTCATGTCGGCGATCGAGTGCTCGATGCCCTGCGGGCCGGCGACCTTGTTGAAGTAGCGGTACGTGCCGCCGTACGCGTCGTTCGGCACGACGACGTGGTCGCCCGGCACGAGGAGGGCCCGGACGACGGTGTCCTGGCCGGCGAGCCCGGACGCGAACGCGAACCCGCGGCTGCCCCCCTCGAGGGCGGCGATGCACTCCTCGAGGGCCGTGCGCGTCGGGTTGGCCGAGCGGCTGTACTCGTACCCGCCCCGGAAGCCGCCGATGCCGTCCTGCTTGTACGTCGACACCTGGTAGATCGGGGTGATGACCGCCCCGGTGGAGGCATCGGCCTCCTGGCCGGCGTGGATGGCGCGGGTCGAGAAGCCGTGCTCGTCAGACATGGTGCCGAGCCTATGCCACGCCCTCTGCCACTCCCCGGGGCCTCAGTCGATCGGGTCGAGGATGCGGTGCAGGAACTGACGGGCGCGGTCGGTCGACGGACGCGTCAGCACCTCTGCCGGAGTTCCACGCTCGACGACGACGCCGCCGTCCATGAAGAGCACCTGGTCGGCGACCTGCTGCGCGAACCGGATCTCGTGGGTCACGACGACCATCGTCCACCCTTGTGCCGCAAGGTCCTTCATGACGGACAGCACCTCGCCGACGAGCTCCGGGTCGAGGGCCGACGTGGGCTCGTCGAAGAGCATCAGTTGGGGGCGGATGGCGAGCGCGCGAGCGATGCCGACCCGCTGCTGCTGGCCGCCCGAGAGCTGGTACGGGTAGGCGTCGGCCTTCTCGGCGAGCCCGACGAGACCGAGCAGCTCGCGTGCCTCCGCCTCGGCCCCGGCCCGGTCCCGCCGTTGGACGAGCACCGGCCCGGAGGTGACGTTCTGCAGGACGGTCAGGTGCGGGAACAGGTTGTGGGCCTGGAAGACCATGCCGCTGCGGGCCCGCAGCCCTGCCACCCGACGCTTGGCGAGCGGGCGCCGGGCGAAGTCGACCTCGACGTCTCCGATGCGCACGAGCCCCGCGTCGGCGACGTCGAGCGCGTTGAGCGAGCGCAGCAGCGTCGTCTTGCCTGAGCCGGAGGGGCCGATGACGACGGTGACGGTGCCGGCGGGCACCTCGAAGTCGACCGACCGCAGCACCTCGTGGTCGCCGAACGCCTTGGCGAGGCCCCTCACGGACACGAGCGGACGCGTCGGGTCGGGAGCGGTGGGGCTGGTGGGCTGTCGGGTCATGCGGCCACGTACCTGTTCTGTCGTTCCTCGAGGCGCGCCTGCCCGAACGACAGGGCCAGGCAGACCACCCAGTAGTAGACGGCCGCGACGCCGTACAGCGCGAAGAACTGGTACGTCGGGGCCGCGGCCTCCTGGGCGACCCGCAGCAGCTCGGTCACCTGGATGGTCGAGGCGAGCGACGTGTCCTTGACGAGGGAGATGAGCGTGTTGGACAGCGGGGGGATGGCGGTCCGGGCCGCCTGCGGCAGCACGATGCGGCGCAGCGCGGTCGCGTACCCCATCCCGACCGTCGACGCGGCCTCCCACTGGCCCTTGGGGATCGAGAGGATCGCCGAGCGGATGATCTCCGCCGCGTACCCGCCGACGTTGAGGGTGAAGGCGAGCACTGCCGCAGGGAACGGGTCGAAACGGACGCCGAGGGCCGGCAGGCCGTAGTAGATGATGAACAGCTGCAGCAGCAGCGGCGTACCCCGGATGAGGGAGACGAAGACCCGCGCCGCGCCGGACACGACCGGCACCCTGGACAGGCGCATGAGCGCCACGGCGAGCGCCACGACGAGCCCGAGGCCGAAGCTGACGACCGTCAGCGGAACCGTCGAGGTGACGGTCGCCCGCAGCAGCGGTCCGAGCGAGTCGAGGATGAGGTGGACGGTCTGGTCGTTCACGGCGCGGACCTCACCGGGCCCCGGGTCAGGAGGCCGAGGTGGCCGGCTTGACCGACACGTCCGTGCCGAAGTACTTCTCGGAGAGCTTCTTCAGGGTGCCGTCGGCCTCGAGGTCGGCCAGGGCCTTGTCGATGGCCGCGACGAGGTCGGAGTCCTTGCGGGCGGCGATGACCTGCTCGGACACGTCACCGGTCTTGGCGGCGATCTTGACGCCGTGGTCGCCGGTCGACTTCTGGTAGTCCAGGACCGCGAGGCTGTCGTTGACCGTGGCGTCGACGCGCGACTGCTTGAGCAGCGTGATCGCCTGGGTGAAGCCCTCGACCGACTCCACCTGGGCACCGGCGTCCTTGGCGACCTGTGCCCAGTTGCTCGTCAGGCTCTGGGCCGACTTCTTGCCCTTGAGGCCGGCGAGAGAGGTGATGGAGGAGTCGTCGGCGCGGGTGGCGATGACACCCTCGGACCACGTGTACGTCGAGGACAGGCCGTAGAGTCCGGCGCGCTCCTTGTTCCTCGTCACCTGGTTGACGACGACGTCGAACCGCTTGGCGGCCAGGCCGGCGAAGATGGCGTCCCACGGCGTCTCGACGTACTCGACCTTGACGCCGAGCTTGTCCGCGACGGCCTTGGCGACCTCGACGTCGTAGCCGGTCAGGGCATTCGTCTTCGGGTCGTGGAAGGAGAACGGGGAGTAGGTGCCCTCGGTCCCGACGCGGAGAACCTTGGCGTCCTTGACGGACTGCAGGTCGCTGCCACTGGCCGAGGTGGAGCTGCATGCGGCGAGAACCGCGGCGAGGAGCGTGACGATCAGGACGGTGAGGGCGGACCTCGTGCGCATGGGTGGGGACTTCCTCGGGTCTCGGGGTGCGACTGGGACGACGGCGAACGTTATAACGCCGCGTTTGGATCGACATAATCGGTGGTGTCGGTCATCCGACAGGCGACAACCCGTTCCGGGGGCCGGACATTCCCGCTCCCGCGCCGGCCCACCGCAGCCGGGTCAGCGGGGAACACCGGTCTGCTTCTGCCACTCCCGGCTGTAGCCGTCGACGCGGTACCGGAGGCGCCGGTTGACGGCGAGCATGTGGTCGTTGGAGGCGGCGTTCCACGTGCGGACCGCGGTGACCGCCGGCAGCTCGTCCATGAGGAGCACGGCGTTGGCCGCCTTGAGCCGCAGGCCGAGCGCGTGCCCGCGGTGCTCCCGCAGCACGAGCGTGTCCTGCTGGTAGGCGAGGTCGGGCTCGTGCCTCGACACCGAGACCGTCGTGAACCCGACCAGCCGGCCGGAGGGGACGTGGCGCGCGGCCGTCTCTACGACGCGGCGGCCCGACGCGCGGGTGCGGGCGTTGCTCGCCCGCAGCCGCTCGGCGTCCCAGTCCTCCTCCTCGACGTCGAGGTCGTCGGCGGGGGCGTCGGTGCTCATCCGCTGCTGCAGGACCGCCCGGTCCTCGAGCCAGGAGTCCGGCATGTCGTCGACGTACGACTCGAGGGTGTAGTCCTCGGCGCCGGGCTCGGCCAGGACCGCCATGAGCGCATCGCGGTCGGCCGGCAGCGCCTGCTCGCTGCGCAGCACCGTCTGGGCGACGACATAACCGCGCGCCGTTGCGAAGGCCTCCGCGCGGTCGGTGTCGCCCTCGGCCCACTCGGTCTCGACGAGGAGGGTCGTGCGGTCGTGGTCCGCCGCGATGCGTTCGGCCTCGGCGAGGAGTGCCGAGCCGACCCCGCGGCCCCGGGCAGCCGGCAGCACCGAGAGCCAGAGCATTGCACCGTGCAGGTTGTCGCGCAGTGGCAGGTGCACCTCCACGGCGCCCACGAGCTCACCGTCCCGCCAGGCCGCCCTGGCGACGCGCTTCTTGTCCGAGCCCCGGACGAATCCCTGGACCTCCTCGAGGCTCCACGCGCTGCCGCGGTCGCCGAACAGGTCGCGCTGGACCGCGGCGTGCACGGCGACCCAGTCACGTGCGGCCGCCTCCTCGGCGGGGTCGAGCACGTCGATCGGTCTGATGGCGAGGTCCTCGGTCACGAGCCCGAGTCTGGCCGGGCGCGTCGGGGCCGGGCCACCGATTTGTCCGCGCCCGGCGGCTTTGTGCCTGGGACGGCCCCTCGTCCGGCGTCAGCGCGGCCGCCTGCCGGCATACCGGGGCCTCGGCCGGCGTTGCACGAGTGTATGCCCCCCACACGAAGGATGTGACGCTCGAATGGTGTTCGGACTCGGCAGGAAGACCCAGATGCCCGCGCGCGAGGAGGCCCTCACCGGTCGTGACACGCGCCCGTTCCAGGTGAACCCGACGCACGTCGTCCTCGGCACGCCGCTCGAGGGACCCTGGCCCGAGGGGTCGGAGGTGCTTTACGTCGCGATGGGCTGCTTCTGGGGCGTCGAGCGCATCTTCTGGCGCCAGAACGGCGTCGTCAGCACCGCCGTCGGCTACATGGGCGGCTACACGCCGAACCCGACGTACGAGGAGACGTGCACGGGCCTCACCGGCCACGCCGAGACGGTCCGCGTCGTCTACGACCCCGAGAAGACCTCGCCCGAGCTGCTGCTCAAGGCCTTCTGGGAGAACCACGACCCGACGACCGCCAACCGGCAGGGCAACGACATCGGCACCGCCTACCGGTCGGCCATCTACTGGACGACCGAGGGACAGCGGCTGGCGGCGGAGGCCACGCGGGAGGCGTTCCAGAAGGTCCTCGACGACAACGGCTACGGCCGGATCACGACCGAGATCCGCTCCGCCGAGGACGCCGGCCCCTTCTACCTCGCCGAGGACTACCACCAGGGCTACCTGCACAAGAACCCCGGCGGCTACTGCAACCACGGCCCCAACGGGATGACGTGCCCGGTCGGCATCGTGCGCCAGGACCAGCTGCCCGCACAGCAGGACGTCGCCCCGCCGACCGCCTGAGCCGAGCCGCCCGGCTCTTCACAGCGCGAACACCGACCGCAGCGTCGCGAGGACGCCGCCGTCGGTGTTCGCGGGCGCGCGGTGGCGGGCCCTCGCGAGGACGCCGGGGTGGGCGTTGGCCATCGCGTACGAGTGCTCGGCCGCATCGAGCATCTCGACGTCGTTGAGGTAGTCACCGAAGGCCATCGTCTGCGCCGGCGTCACTCCCAGGGCGCCCTGCAGGTCGCGGACCGCCAGTCCCTTGTCGACGCCGGAGCCCATGACGTCGACCCAGTGACGACCCGAGACGACGACCGGCTGGGGGTCGCAGAAGTCGGTGAGCGCGGGGGCGGTGAACGCCGTCGGGTCGCCGAAGTCGTGGACCGCGAGCTTGAAGACGCCGTCGCGGACGGCCGTGAGGTCGGCCGTCGTGGCGAGCCGGACGTAGTAGCGCTCCGCCTCGCGGAGGAACACGTCGTCGGTGCGCTCGACCCACGCCGACTCCTTGCCGCAGAGCACGACGCCGAGGTCGGCGCCCCGAGCGGACAGGTCGCGGCAGAACCGCAGCACCGAGGGCACCCACTCAGGGTCGAGGGTGTGCGCCGCCACCTCGACGCCGTCGCGGGTGACGTAGGCGCCGTTCTCGGCGATGACGTCGAGCCCGTCGAGGACCTCGTCGAACAGGCGCGCGATCGTCGCGTGCTGGCGCCCGCTCGCGGGCGCGAAGGCGACGCCGCGCTCGCGCAGCGCCCGGATGACCTCGGTGGTGCCCTCGGGAAGGCGGCCGTCGCCGTCGAGGAGGGTGCCGTCGAGGTCGGCGACGACGAGCCGCACGTCCGCCGGACCGGACCCGTCGGTGGCGCCCGGACCACGCGCCGCGGAGGGCGCCGCGGGCGCGACGGGGCTGGGGGCGGGCGAGGCGGACATCCCGCCCAGCCTAGGTCCCGGGCGGGGACCGGCCGCTCCCGTCCCGCAGCGCGGACAACGCCCGGATGGCAGGATCACGCCATGCCCAAGGAGTTCCACATCAGCCGCTCCATCGTCGTCGCCGCTCCCCCCGCGCGCGTCCACGCCCTCGTCAACGACCTGCACGAGTGGCAGAAGTGGTCCCCGTGGGAGGGCCTCGACCCGCACCTCGAGCGCACCTACGCCGGGCCCCAGTCGGGCGTCGGCGCGACCTACGCCTGGCGCGGCAACAGCAAGGCGGGTCAGGGCCGGATGGAGATCGTCGAGTCCTCGCCGCACCACGTCGGCGTCGACCTCGTCTTCTCGGCACCGATGCGGGCGACGAACCGCGTGGACCTCAGCCTGACCCCGTCCGGCGACACGACCGCCGTCGAGTGGGCGATGACGGGACCGCAGAACGCCGTCATGCGGCTCATGAGCCGCTTCTGGTCGATGGAGAAGCTCGTCGGACCCGACTTCGAGAAGGGCCTGGCCCGGCTGAAGGCCGCCGCGGAGGCCCCCGCCCGGTGAGCGCACGACCGCCCGAGGGAGCAGGACCGGTCATCCGGCCGGCGCGGCGTGACGACGTCCCGGCGATCGTCGCCATGCTCGCCGACGACGTCCTCGGCGCCTCCCGCGAGAGCCCGGAGGACCTCGCGCCGTACGAGGCGGCCTTCGAGCGGGTCACCGCCGACCCGGGCCAGCACCTCGTCGTAGCCGAGCGCGACGGACGGGTCGTGGGCACCCTCCAGCTCACTGTGCAGCCGGGCCTGTCCCGCCGCGGCGCCACCCGCACCATCGTCGAGGGCGTGCGCGTCGCGTCGTCCGAGCGTGGGTCCGGCCTCGGCACACAGCTGGTCGAGTGGGCGCTCGAGGAGTCCCGCCGGCTCGGCTGCTCGCTCGTCCAGCTCACCTCGGACGCGACACGCCTCGACGCCCACCGCTTCTACGAGCGGTTCGGCTTCGAGAAGTCGCACGTCGGGTTCAAGAAGCTGCTCTGAGCCGTCCGGCCGGACGCGTGGCGCGCGGGTCGCGGCCGGGCTCGTGACGCGCGGTGGTCCTCCAGCCGCTCAGAAGATCCGGACCCGCTCCTCGGGCGGACGCCACATCGCGTCCTCGGGCTTCACCGCGAACGCCTCGTGGAACTCGTCGACGTTGCGCACCGCGTTGCCCCGCACGTCCTGCGGTGAGTGCGGGTCGATCGCGAGCAGGCGGATCGCCTCGGCCTCGCGCGCCTTGCCGCGCCAGACCTGCGCCCAGCCCATGAAGAACCGCTGCGGGCCGGTGAAGCCCTCGACCTCGGGCATCCCCGACTTCTCGGTCGCGATCCGGTAGGCCGCGTAGCCGATCTGCAGGCCGCCGAGATCGCCGATGTTCTCCCCCACGGTGAGGGCGCCGTTGACCTTGTGCTCGTCCCCGAGGCCGGCCGGCGTGTACGTGCTGAACTGTTCGATGAGCCGCTGGGAGAGGGCGTCGAACCGCTCGCGGTCCGCCTCGGTCCACCAGTCGCGCAGGGCCCCGGTGCCGTCGTAGCGCGAGCCCTGGTCGTCGAAGCCGTGCCCGATCTCGTGGCCGATGACGGCCCCGATGCCGCCGTAGTTGACGGCGTCGTCGGCCTCCAGGTCGAAGAACGGCGGCTGGAGGATGGCGGCCGGGAACACGATCTCGTTCATCGAGGGCATGTAGTACGCGTTGACGGTCTGCGGCAGCATGAACCACTCGCCGCGGTCGACCGGGTTGCCGATCTTTGCGAGGTTACGGTCGACCTCGAATTCCGTTGCCCGAGAGACGTTCCCGATCAGGTCGCCGGAGTCGATGGCGATGGAGGAGTAGTCGCGCCACGAGTCGGGGTAGCCGATCTTCGGGGTGAAGGCCTCGAGCTTGGCCACGGCCTCGGCCCGGGTCTCCGGGCCCATCCACTCGAGCGAAACGAAGGACCGGCGGAACGCCTCGACGAGGTTGCCGACGAGCTGCTGCATGCGCTCCTTGGCCTCCGGCGGGAACCAGCGCTCGGCGTACAGCTGCCCGACGGCCTCGCCGATGTTGTCCTCGACGACGGACACGCCGCGCTTCCACCGCTCCCGGTTCTCCGGCTGGCCGGAGAGCGTCCGGCCGAAGAAGTCGAAGTCCTCCTCGACGAAGGCCTCCGGGAGCAGTGGGGCCAGCTGGGTGAGGACGTGCCACGTCAGCCACGCCTGCCAGTCGGTGGCGTCGGTGTCGCCGAGGACGGCGTCGAGGCCCTCGAGGAAGCTCGGCTGACGCACGACCACCTTGGCGAAGGAGCCCTCGGGCGCGCTCAGCCCCTCCAGCCAGGCATCCCACGCATACTGTGGCGCAAGGGCTTTCAGCTCCTGCAGCGTACGCGCGTTGTAGGTCTTGAGGGCGTCGCGGCTCGCGACGTTGTCCCAGTGCGCGGCCGCCAGCCGCGTCTCGAGCGCCATGATCCGCGTCGCCTTGCCCTCGGCGTCGGGGATGCCGGCCAGACGCAGGAGGCGCCCGACGTGCGCCACGTACGCTGCCCGGATCTCGGCGTACTTCTCCTCGCGGTAGAACGACTCGTCGGGAAGCCCCAGCCCGCCCTGCTGCAGGTAGACGACGTACTCCTCGGGCGAGCGCTGGTCGGGCGCCACCCAGTAGCCGATGACGCCGTCGACGCCGATCCGGACGAGCCGTCCGAGTGCCGCCGCGAGCGACTCCGGGCCGTCGACCGTGGCCACCTCCGACAGCGCAGCCTCGAGCGGGGCGAGGCCCAGCTCCTCCACGCGCGCCGTGTCCATGAAGCTGGCGAAGAGGTCGCCCACCTGGCGCCTGGGCGTGCCGGGCGCGCTCGACGTGTCGGCCGCCGCCTCCTCGATGAGGGCGTGCACGCGCGCGGTGGACTGCTCGCGCAGCACGTCGAACGTGCCGAACCGCGCCTTGTCGCCGGGGATGTCCGTCGTGTCGAGCCACGTGCCGTTGACGAACCGGAAGAGGTCGTCCTGGGGACGCGTGGCGCGGTCGAGCGCGCCGAGGTCGATGCCGGACTTCACTGCCACGTCGTGCCTCCAGAAGCTGCTGCGGTCGGTGCCGCGTCGGGTCTGCGGTCGGGCGCGGCCCTCGCCGGGACGAGGAGCCGCACCCGTGGGCAGCCTAACCACGCACCACCGCCGTGGTGGGCCGGACGGGCGGTCGCGGCGACTAGCGGCGAAGGCGACCCGCGACGACGCCGGCGAGCCCGACGAGCAGGAGCATGCCGCCGAAGGCACCGATGAGCGGCGGCCCGACGAGGCGCAGGCTGAGGTCGGCGTCGGTGAGGTTGGCGACGAGGACGTAGCCGGCGACGATGATCGCGAGCAGGCCGAACATGACGGTGCCGGGCCGCGGGCCGCGGCGGACCGTGACGCCGGGGCCCAGGGGCCCTTCGTAGCCCTGGTCGACCGGCTCGCTCGCCGGTGCCCAGGCCGGCGGGGGCAGCTGGGAGAGGTCCGGCCCGTCGCCGCGGACGGCGTCGTCGGGCACCGGTGCGCTCGGCTCGACCCGGAACGGCGACCCGGAGGCCGCCGCCAGTTCGGCCGGACCGCCCGAGCGGCTCGCCTGCGGCAGGGGTGTCGTGTCGGCCTGCGGCAGGGCGGTAGTGCCGGCCTGCGGCAGGGCGGTCGTGTCGTCCGCCGCCCGCTGCGGCACGGGGCTCGTGGCGTCGGGCCAGCCGAGCCGGCTCGACAGCGTCGGATCCGGGCGGTCGGTGCTCGGGTCGTCGGGGTGCTGCGTGGTCATCGTCGTCTCCAGGTCGTCACGGGTCGCGGGGTGGTCGGGTGCGGGGGTCCTGCCGGACGGGTCGTCCGGGTCGGGCTCGCGGCGGTTCTGCTGGTCGGTCATGACCCGGTCCTCACCCGGATCTCGCCGAGACCGACCTCGGTGTCGACGACGACCTGCGGGGCTCCCGCCGGCCCGTACGTCACCGTCTCGTCGACGCTGACGCCGTTGCGGCTGCGCATCGCCATCGACGGTCCCCGGTCGTTGCGGGAGTCGTTGGTGTTGATCGCGACGTCGCCCTCGTTGGAGTCGACCGCGGTGAGCGCGCCGGCTCGCGCCTTGGCGTGGATCTGGACCGCGACACCGGGTGGCACGACGAGGTCGATCTGGCCCATGCCCACGGTCGCCGAGACCGGCACCGGGTTCGTCCGGCCCTCGAGGCGTGCCGGCGTCAGGCCCGTGAGGTCGACGCGCATCTCGCCCATCCCCAGCTGGAAGTCGTGGTCGCCGGTCACCGACACCACGTGCGACTCCTCACCGACCTGCCACGGCTGCGTCAGGCCCTTCGGGGCCGCCGTCGTGAACAGCGCAGCGAGGACGCCGAGGATGGTGAAGAACGCGAGGGCTCCCGCACGGCGTCCGCCCAGCCCGGCCGCGACGATGCCCAGTCCCAGGACCCCGACGCCGGTCGCGATGCCGACGGCGAGCGAGTTGCCCATCCAGCTCGAGCTGCGGGCCAGCTCGGCGACGAGCGCTCCGGCGACCACCGCAGCACCGAGCACGAGCAGCCCCGGCGCGAAACCGATGGTGCGCGTCCGCTGGCGCGGGGCGCGGACCACGGGTGCCGGGCGCAGCGGGGCCGGGACCGGCGCGCCGGCCATGGCGGCACCGGCGTTGGCTGCGGCGTTGCCCGTGGAGGGGCCCGACGTGGGCGCGGCGGTCGCCGAGGTCACCGAGGTCGCGGGCGGGGCACCCGCATCCCCTGTCATCCCGGGGCTCGAGGCGGCCGAACCCGGTCCGGTCCACGGCCAGCCGACGAGCCGGCGGCCCTGGTCCGTGCGGGTGAAGAACCACCAGGCCGCAACGACGAGCAGGACGAAACCGCCGACGCGGACACCGTGCATGTCGCCGCCCCACCACGGGCCGCCGCCGAGCAGCGAGAGCACCGTGACGACGAGCAGGAAGATCGAACCGCCCTCGCCGTGCTTGAGCGCGCGCTCGACGTGGATCTCGCCGCGCTCGTCCGGCATGACGAGCCACAGTGCGAGGTACACGGCGACGCCCATGCCGAAGAAGATCGACAGGAGGATGAAGCCGGCGCGCACGACCAGCGGGTCGACGCCCAGCCAGCGGGCCAGGCCCGTCGACACCCCGGCGAACCAGCGGCCGCCGGCGACCCGCGTGATGCCGGGCCGGCGCAACGCCTCGTAGAACCCGTCCAGGCCGTGCCCCTGCGTCGGGGCGCTCTTGCTCTTCGTCATGGCACCAGAGTCCCGGCCCGCCCGTCGCGCAGCCATGAGGGTCGACCCTGAACCGACCCTGACGCGACCCCCAAAGGGCGCCACGGTGGTCGCCCGTACCCCCGCGGGTGGGTCAGGATGGGACGGTGCAGACGGCAGACGAGAGGGGGGCACCGGTGACGACCGCCGACGACCCCGCAGACGTGCAGGCGGCCGCGTCTCCGGCGTCCGCCGTCGAGGGCGCCACGTCGACGCCGGCCGTCCCCGCGCCCGCCGCCGCGCCGGTAGCCGTGCCGGTCGCCGTGGCGGTGCCGTCGTGGCGCACCCGTCCCCGGCCACCGCTCGAGCGTCGCCGGCAGGGGCGCGTCGTCGCCGGAGTGGCGGCGGGGCTCGCGGCGCACCTCGGCATCCCGGTGGTGCCCGTGCGGATCGCGCTCGTCGTGACGAGCATCCCCTTCGGCGCCGGCCTGGCGGTCTACGTCTTCCTCTGGGCGACGATGCGCCAGGGGCGCGACGACCTGCCGCCCGTCGCGGTCACCGGCCCGGCCACCGGCCTCGTGCCACCCGCGTCGGCGCCCGCCCCCGCTGCACCGGGCTCCCCCGCAGCACCTGTCGCCGGTCCCACGCCCGCGCCGACGCCACCACCCCCTACCGAGGTCCCCGGCGGCGGGCAGGCCGGCGGTGCGCCTGCCGCGGCGACCGTGGGGTCGACGGCACCGGCGGGCAGCCCGAGCGCGTTCCCGCTCGACCTCGCCTCCCTGCGCACCTGGCTGCGCAGCGGCAACCAGGCCGTGGTCATCGCGGTCCTCGGCGTCGCGGCGCTCGCCGTCGCCGGCGCGCTGTGGCTCGGCAGCGCCGGGTTCGACGTGCACGCCGAGGTCGTCCTGCCCGTGGTCGCCATCGGCATCGGTGCGATCTTCTTCTGGTCCCAGCTCGACGAGACCGACGTCCTGGGCGCGCGGCGACCGGTCCGCTGGATCTGGCTCGTCATCGGCCTGACCCTGACGGTCCTCGGTCTCGTCGCCCTCCTCGCCCGGGGCACCAACCTCGCGGAGCTGTGGCAGGTGGCCGGCGCCGTGCTCGCTGCCCTCGTCGGCGTCGCCGTGCTGTCGGCCCCGTGGGTGCTGCGCCTCTGGAGCAACCTGCGCCTCGAGCAGGCCGCGCGCATCCGGGCGACCGAGCGCGCCGACATCGCCGCCCACCTGCACGACTCCGTGCTCCAGACGCTCGCCCTCATCCAGCGGCAGGCCGGGGACTCCGCCACGGTGGCCCGCCTCGCCCGGGCGCAGGAGCGCCAGCTGCGCAGCTATCTCTACGACGAGGACGCGCGCGCCGGCAGCCTCGGCGCCGCGCTGACCGCTGCCCTCGGCGAGGTCGAGGACCTCCACGGCGTCCCCGTCGAGCTCGTCGTCACCGGCGACCGGCCGATGGACGAGCACCTCGAGGCCCTCGTCAAGGCTGTGCGCGAGGCCGCCTGGAACGCCGTGCGGCACGCCGAGCCCCCGGTCAGCGCCTACGTCGAGGTCGGGCCCGCCGCCGTCGAGGCGTTCGTCCGCGACCACGGCGTCGGGTTCGAGCTCGACGACGTGCCGGACGACCGGGCCGGGGTCCGGGAGTCGATCATCGGGCGCATGGAGCGCCACGGCGGGTCGGCCCGCATCCGGCGCCGGGCCGACGGCACGGAGATCGAGCTGCGCCTGCCGGTCACGACTCCCGCCACGACGCCCGCCACGACGCCCGCCCCGGCGTCGGCACCGCCCGCGACCCCCGATCCCGAGCCCAGCCCGAAGACCCAGGAGCAGCACCCATGACGGACCCGACCGACGCGACCGGTGGGCGCACGATCCGCATCGTCATCGTCGACGACCACCACATGTTCCGCACCGGCGTGCGGTCCGAGCTGACGACGCTCGCCGCTCGCGCGCCCTTCCGGCTCGAGATCCTCGGAGAGGCCGGAGCCGTCGAGTCGGCGACCGACGTCATCACCCGCGAGAAGCCCGACGTCGTCCTGCTCGACGTCCACCTGCCCGGCGGCGACGGGCACGGCGGCGCCGACGTCATCCGGGCGTGCGCGGGGGTGCAGGCGGCCCCTGACGTGCCGGTGCGGTTCCTCGCCCTGTCGGTCTCCGACGCCGCCGAGGACGTCATCGCCGTCATCCGTGCCGGCGCCCGGGGCTACGTCACGAAGACGATCAGCGCCGAGGAGCTGCTCACGGCGATCGGGCGGGTGGCCGAGGGTGATGCCGTGTTCAGCCCGCGCCTGGCCGGCTTCGTCCTCGACGCCTTCGGCGCGGCCGCCGGGGAGGTGGCCGAGATCGACGAGGAGCTCGACCGGCTCTCGGCCCGCGAGCGCGAGGTCATGCGGCTCATCGCCCGCGGCTACCAGTACAAGGAGGTCGCGAAGGAGCTGTTCATCTCCGTCAAGACCGTCGAGACGCACGTGTCGTCGGTGCTGCGCAAGCTTCAGCTGTCCTCGCGCCACGAGCTGACCGCCTGGGCCATGGGCCGCCGACTCCTCTGACCGGGCCGACACCCCGCCGTGGTCCTCGGGGTCAGGCCGGGGCGTGGAGGAACCGGCGCAGCGCGGCGATGACGACATCGGGCGCGTCGGTGTGCACCCAGTGCCCCGCGCCCTTGATCGTGAACAGGCGCGTGCGCGGGAACAGCCGCCGCATGTGGGCGCCGTCCTCGCGCCGGACGTAGCGCGACTCGCCGCCCGCGATCCACAGCACCGGCCCCTCGAAGGCCGGCAGCGCGTCGACGTCCTCGGGCCAGCCGGCGATGCGCGACCCGCGCCCGAGGTCGGCGTCGGCCGCGACGAGGTCGAGGTTGACCTGCCAGCGCCACGCGTCCCCGTGCCGGCGCAGGTTCTGCAGGAGGAAGGCCTTGACGCCGGCGTCCGGCTCGTCGAACCGGGCCTCGGCGTCCGCCCGGTTCGCGAGCCTGTCGAGGGGCAGGCCCTGCATCTCTCGGATGTAGCCGGCGAAGCGCTCGAGCGAGCCGTAGTCCCTGGGTGCGATGTCGACGACGACGAGCCGCCCGACGAGCTCGGGGTGGCGCAGCGCGAGCACCATCGCGGTCTTGCCGCCGAGGGAGTGACCGACGACGGTCCACGTCTCCCCCGGCGCGACGGAGCGCAGTGTCGCGGCGACGGCGTCGGCGTACCCCTCGAGCGAGAACGCCTCCGACCACGGTGAGCGACCGTGGTCGGGCAGGTCGACGAGGAGGCAACGGGCGTCGGTGCCCTCGGGGCCGGTGACGGCCTTGGCGATCTGGTTCCAGTTGCGGCCCTGACCGAACAGGCCGTGCAGGAAGGCGATCCGCGGCCCGGCGGTGCCGACCGACAGCGTGTTGAGCGGCGCGTGCGCCGAGGCCGTCGAGCTCATGCGCCGAGCCTACGCGCGGGCGAGCGGCGCGCCGGGCCCGCCTCCGACCGCGTCGCATGGACCTCTCGCCCGCCTCACGCGGGGCTGAGGCGGCCGTGAGCCCACCGACGGGACCGGGCCCGCTCGACCTCACCGCGTCACGGCGGCGGCGTGAGAAAGGCGTTACGGCCGCGTCACACGCGTCCGGAGCGCGTGCAACACGCGGTTCCTAGCGTGGCGAGCACGCACCGCAGCGCACCCCCGTCACCTCGTCCGAACCTCCAAGGAGGACGCCCCGTGAGCATCGACAACGCCCCCACCTCGGTGGGGCAGCCGGCTCCCACCCCCGTACCGACCTCAGCGCCCGCGCAGACCGCGCCGGACGCGTCCGGGCTGAGCCGCCTGCGTGCGCTCACCACGCCCAAGCGACGCCTCATCACCGGCTGGGACCCGGAGGACACCGTCGCGTGGGAGGCCGGCAACAAGGCCGTCGCGCGGCGCAACCTCGTGTGGTCGGTCCTCACCGAGCACATCGGCTTCTCGGTCTGGTCGATCTGGTCGGTCATGGTCCTGTTCATGCCGCAGGCCGTCTACGGCTTCACCGCGGCCGACAAGTTCTTCCTCGTCGCCGTCCCGACGCTCGTCGGCGCGGTCCTGCGGGTGCCCTACACGATGGCGACCGCCCTGTTCGGCGGCCGCAACTGGGCCGTCTTCAGCGGCATCGCGCTGCTCGTCCCTGCCGGGCTCACGTGGTGGCTCATGGCCAACCCCGGGCACTCGCTGACGACCTTCCTCGTCGTCGCGGGCCTCGCCGGTCTCGGCGGCGGCAACTTCGCGTCGTCGATGACGAACATCAACGCCTTCTACCCGCAGCGGATGAAGGGCTGGGCCCTCGGGCTCAACGCCGGCGGCGGCAACATCGGCGTCCCCGCGGTGCAGCTCGTGGGCCTGCTCGTCATCGCCACCCTGGGCAACCGGCGGCCGGAGGTCGTCTGCGCCGTCTACCTCGTGCTGCTCGTGGCCGCGAGCACCGGCGCCGCACTGTTCATGGACAACCTCGACCACCAGACCGCCAACGGGCGTGCGATGCGCGACCTGGCCCGGCACGCCGACTCGTGGCTCATCTCCTTGCTGTACATCGGCACCTTCGGCTCGTTCATCGGGTTCGGCTTCGCCTTCGGCCAGGTGCTCAACGCGACCTTCCTGGCCGGCCTCACCGGCGGCGCAGCCCCGACGCCGGCCCAGACCGCGGCCGCGAGCCTGCACGCCGCGCAGATCGCCTTCGTCGGCCCGCTGCTCGGCTCCCTGAGCCGGGTGTGGGGCGGGCGCCTCGCCGACCGACGCGGCGGGGGCCCGGTGACCTTCGTGACGTTCGTGCTCATGGCCGTGGCGGGTCTGGCGGTGACGCTGGCCGCGCGGGCCGACGACGTGACGCCGGGGGCCGCGACGGCCGTCCAGCTGGCCGGGATCATCGGCGGGTTCATCGCCCTGTTCGTCCTGTCGGGCGTCGGCAACGGCTCGGTGTACAAGATGATCCCGTCGATCTTCGAGCGCAAGTCGCTGGCCCTCGTCGGCAACGCCGTCGAGCGGGCAGCGTGGTCGCGCTCGATGTCGGGCGCGCTCATCGGCGTCGCCGGCGCCATCGGTGCGCTCGGTGGCGTGCTCATCAACCTCGGCCTGCGAGCCTCCTACGTCGGGCCGGCACACTCGGCCACCGCCGCGTTCGTCGTCTTCACCGTCTTCTACGTCGTGGCAGCCGTCGTGACGAAGGTGCGCTACCGCCGATGACGAGCCTCGCGACCCCCACCTCGCGCGTCGGCCACGGAGCCACCGGCCGGGACGCCACAGAGCGCCGGACCGAGACGCACTGCGCCTACTGCGGGCTCCAGTGCGCCATGACCCTCTCGGGGTCATCGGCCGCCGACGTGGCCGTGACGCCGCGGCGCTTCCCGACGAACCGGGGAGGCCTGTGCCAGAAGGGCTGGACGAGCGCCGAGCTGCTGCGGACGCCTGCGCGGCTGACCGCTCCGCTCGTGCGTCGCGGTGGGGAGCTCGTCGAGACGACGTGGGACGACGCGCTCGACGTCGTCGCCCGCGGCATCGCCGCCACCCAGGCGGCGCACGGCCGTGACGCCGTCGCCCTCTTCGGCGGTGGCGGGCTGACGAACGAGAAGGCCTACCAGCTGGGGCGGTTCGCCCGGGTGGGCCTGGGCACGTCGCAGGTCGACTACAACGGCCGGTGGTGCATGAGCTCGGCCGCGGCCGCGGGCATCCGGTGCTTCGGGCTGGACCGCGGGCTGCCCTTCCCGGTCACCGACATCGGGTCGGCCCACGCCGTCCTGCTGCTCGGCGCCAACCCGGCGGAGACGATGCCGCCCTTCCTGACCCACCTGGTACGGGCGGCCGACCACGGCGGCCTCATGGTCGCCGACCCGCGCCTGACGCCGACGGCCGCCAAGGCGCTCGACGGCGGCGGTCTGCACCTGCAGCTGCGCCCGGGGACCGACGCCGCGCTGGCCCTCGGGATGATCCACCTCGCGGTCACCGAGGGCTACGCGGAACGCGACTACATCGCCTCCCGCACCACGGGCTTCGACGACCTGTGGACGGTGGCGTCCCAGTGGCTGCCCGAACGGACCGAGCGCGTCACCGGCGTCGCGGCGGCGTCGATGCGGGCGGTCGTGCGCACGCTGGCGCGGGCCCGGGACACCGAGCGCGGCGCGTACGTGCTGAGCGCCCGCGGTGGGGAGCAGCACGCGACCGGTACCGACACCGTCACCGCGTTCATCGCCCTCGCCCTCGTCCTCGGGCTGCCGGGCAACCCCGGCACGGGCTTCGGCACGATCACCGGCCAAGGCAACGGCCAGGGTGGGCGTGAGCACGGCCAGAAGGCCGACCAGCTGCCGGGCTACCGCAAGATCGACGACCCCGCCGCGCGAGCCCACGTCGCCGCCGTCTGGGGCGTCGACCCCGACTCGCTTCCGGGGCCGGGCCGCAGCGCCTTCGAGCTGCTCGACGCGCTCGGCTCCACCGACGGCCCGCGCACGCTCCTCGTCCACGGCTCCAACCCCGTCGTGTCGGCCCCGGACGCGGCGCGCGTCACGGAGCGGTTGCGCGGCCTCGACCTGCTCGTCGTGTGCGACTTCGTCCTGTCCGAGACCGCCGCCCTCGCCGACGTCGTCCTGCCGGTGCTCCAGTGGGCGGAGGAGGAGGGCACCCTGACCAACCTCGAGGGACGGATCCTTCGGCGGCGCAAGGCGATCGACCCACCCGAGGGCTGCCGCAGCGAGCTGTGGGTGTGGTCCGAGCTGGCCCGGCGCCTCGGCGCACCGGTGCCGTTCTCGACCGACCCGCGCGAGGTCTTCGAGGAGCTGCGGCGCGCCTCCGCCGGTGGCGTCGCCGACTACTCCGCGGTGACGTGGGAGCGGCTCGACGCCGGCGAGTCCCTCCACTGGCCGTGCCCGACCGAGCGTCCCGAGGGGACACCCCGCCTCTTCCTCGACCGGTTCGCCACCCCGGACGGACGCGCCCGCCTCGTCGCCGTCGCCGCCGGGAGCCCCAGCGAGGCGGACGACGCGGACTACCCGCTCGTCGCGACGACCGGGCGGCTCCTGCAGCACTACCAGTCCGGCGCGCAGACCCGGCTCGTTCCGGAGCTCGCCGCCGCGGCTGGGGACATGTTCGTCCAGGTGCACCCGGACACCGCTGCGACACACGGACTTTCGGACGGTGATGTCGCCGACGTGGTGAGCCGACGTGGTCGGACCCGGGCGACGGTGCGGGTCGACGAGGACATGCGTCCCGACGTCGTCTTCCTGCCGTTCCACTGGGGCGGCACCACGAACGGCGGCGACGCCCGCGCCAACGTCCTGACCAACCCCGCCCTCGACCCCACGAGCCGCATGCCCGAGTTCAAGGCGTGCGCCGTCCGACTGGAGGCCGCCTCGTGACCCCCGTCCCCGAGCTGTCTCTTATACACATCTCCGAGCCCACGAGACGGAGCTACAT
>NZ_JBPGXG010000087.1:0-20534 GCF_056755255.1 Monashia sp. HAY1-5C
TCCGTCGTCGGCAGCGTCAGATGTGTATAAGAGACAGCCTCGGGCGCCCGCCACGTGTCAGGACGACAACGATCACCGGCGTCGCTCCCGTACGGACCGCGCCCGCGCAATAAGGTGGCCCGCATGTCGAGACGGGGGACGGTCGCTGCTGCCGCCGCCGGGGTCGTCGTCGCGGTCGCGCTGGTCGTCGCCGCGACGGGACCCTCGGTGCCGGTGCTGTCCCGGCCCGCCAGCACCGAGACGATCTCGGTGCTGCCGACGAGGTCCGTCGTGTCGGCCACGCCCTCCGACTCGGCCGGTACACCGACGACGGGCATCGTGCCGAGCACACCCTCACCGCTCTGGGGCCTGCTCGTGCAGGTCGTCATCGCCCTCGTCGCGCTCGTCGTGCTCGCGGCGCTGGCCCAGGTCGTCATCGCGCTGCTGCGACGGCCCCAGGTGCGTCGCCACGAGGAGCCTGGCTTCGAGGCGCCGACGGTGCCCGAGGAGCTGCTCGCGTCTGCCCGCTCCGGCATCGAGCTGCTGCTCACGGGCGAGCCGCGCAACGCCATCGTCGCGGCCTGGCTCAGCCTCGAGACCGCAGCCGCGGCCACCGGCCTGCCGCGCGACCCGGCCGAGACGTCCACCGAGTACACCGCCCGTGTCATCGGCACGTGGGCCGTCGACCCCGACCGGCTCGCCGACCTCGCGGCCCTCTACCGTGAGGCGCGCTTCTCGGTGCACGACCTCGGCGAGGCGCACCGCGACCGCGCCGTGGCCGACCTGCGCGTGCTGCACGCCGACCTCGAGCGGATCGCCGCGGCCCACACGTCCGGCCCGGCCGGTGCCGCCTCCGGTGCCGCCCCCAGGACCGCCTCAGAGGGGGCCGAGGGGGCCGACGGTGGCCGCTGACCTGCGCGGTGGACGCCACGCCGCACCCGGGTCCGGGTCGACGGTGGTGGTCGCCGGCCTGCGCGAGACGCTCGCGCCGTGGCGTCGGCGGATCCTGGCCGTGCTGCTCACCTGGCTCGGGTTCCTCGCCGTCACCGCCGTGCTCGGCCTGATGCCCGACGCGCCACGGGTGCTCACCGTGCTCGTCGCCGTCTTCGTCGTCGCCTGGCATGTCATCGACCACGTCGGCTCACTCGGGCGGACCGTGTGGCCCCTCGTCGACGGCGAGCTCGGCTCGGGCGGGCGGGGCAACGACTTCCGGGTCGCCAACCTGTCGGCGCGCCTGGAGGCGGCCAACACCCGCGGCGAGGGGCGCGAGGCCCTCGTCCACGACCTGCACGTGCAGCTGCAGCAGCTGGTCCGTGAGCGGCTCTACGCCCGGCACGGCCTCGTCGCCGAGGAGGAGCCGCGCTGGTCCGAGGGCGTCACGCCGCCCGAGCTGTGGGAGCTGCTCGTCGGCCTGCCCCCGGCCGACCTCTACCGTCCAGACAGGCTGGACCCGATCCTCCGACGAATCGAGCAGTGGTGAACCGATGACCGAGATCGACCCCCAGACGCCCCCGGTCGCAAAGGCCCCCGCGGACCCGCGCCGGGAGCCGTCGATGGACCTGGCGCGCGTCAGTGCGCTCAGTGCCGCGATCCTCGACGAGGTCGACCGGGTCGTCGTCGGCAAGCGCGAGTCCCTGACGCTCGTCCTCGCCGGGATCCTCGCCGGGGGCCACGTCCTCATGGAGGACTTCCCCGGCCTGGGCAAGACGCTCGCGGCCCGCAGCTTCGCCCAGACGCTCGGCCTGGAGTTCAAGCGCGCCCAGTTCACCCCGGACCTGTTGCCCGGCGACATCACCGGCTCCTTCGTCTTCGACCAGCGCGAACGGCAGTTCGAGTTCCGCCCGGGCCCGCTCTTCACGGGTCTGCTGCTCGCCGACGAGATCAACCGCACGCCGCCGAAGACGCAGGCCGCGCTGCTCGAGGCGATGCAGGAGAAGCAGGTGACGGTGGAGGGGCGCACCTTCCCGCTCCCTCGGCCCTTCCACGTGCTCGCGACGGCCAACCCCGTCGAGTACGAGGGCACCTACCCGCTGCCCGAGGCGCAGCTGGACCGCTTCCTCATGCGGGTCTCGTTCGGCTACCCGAGCCTCGACGAGGAGTGGCAGATCCTGTCCAACCGGATGGCCCGGCGTCAGGAGGAGCAGGAGCTGCCCGCGGTCGTCGGCCCGGAGGAGCTGCTCGCCATGCAGGCCGCCATCGAGGCGACCGTCGTCGACGAGTCGGTGGGCCGGTACTGCGTCGCGCTCACCGCGGCGACCCGCACCCACGGTGACGTGCTCATGGGCGCCTCCCCTCGCGGCGCCCTCGGCCTGCTGCTGTGTGCGCGCGCGTACGCCGTCATCGAGGGCCGCGACTACGTGACCCCCGAGGACGTCAAGGCCGTCGCCGTGCCCGTGCTCGCGCATCGCGTCACCGTCAAGCCGGAGCTGTGGATGAGCAACGTCAGCGGGGCCGCGCTCGTCGGCGGGCTGCTGCGCACGGTGCCGGCGCCGTCCGCGCGCGAGGGCGCCGGCCACCGGCCGGGAGCCTGAGCCCGTGCGCCCGCTCGGGTCGTGGGCCCCGACGGCGGCGCACCAGCGCGCGATCGTCCTCGCGGCCGCGTTCGCCGTCCTCGGCGTGCTGAGCCGTCACGCGGACCTGCTCGTCCTCGCGACCCCGCTCGCCGTGGCAGCCGTGTGGGGTCACCTCGCCCGTCCGCGCAGCGAGGTGAGCGCCTCGGCCCACCTGCAGACCAGCACCCTGCGCGAGGGCGAGGCGACGAACATCGTCGTCACCACCGACCCCGCCCTCCACGAGGCCCACGGGGTCGCCATGCTCGCGAGCGTGCCCTGGTTCGAGCGCAAGCCGTCGACCGGCATCGTGCCGCTCGACGACGGGCGGGCCGTCGTCGCGGTGCGCTCCACCCGGTGGGGGCGCCGACGCGTCGGGACGGTCAGCGTCGTCCTGTCCAGCCCGTGGGGCGCCTTCCGCGTCGGGCCCACCGACCTGCCCGACCTCGAGCTGGGCACGCTGCCGTTGCCCGCTCTCTTCGACGCGAGCGCGCCGACCCCGCACCCGCGCGGTGTCGTCGGGCTCAACCGCTCGAACCGGCCCGGGTCGGGCACGGAGTTCAACACCATCCGCCGGTTCCACCCGGGCGACCGGCTGCGTCGCATCCACTGGCCGGTCTCGACGCGCACCGGGGTCCTCCACGTCACCTCGACGTACACCGACGAGGACGCCCACGTCTTCCTCCTCGTCGACGCCTTCAGCGACCTCGGCCCGCGCGAGGGCATCGACGGGCGTCCGACCAGCCTCGACGTCACGGTCCGTGCCGCGGGCGCGATGAGCGAGCACTTCCTGTCGGGCAACGACCGGCTGACGCTGCGGACCGTCGGGGCCGCCCGGGTGCCGACGCTCGGAGTCGGCTCCGGCGTCCACCACCTGCGCCGCGTCCTCGAGACGCTCGCGGCGATCTCCCCGGCCACCGAGCGGCGTGACACCGGCGAGGCCGCCATCCGGGGCGTCGACCCGAACGCGCTGTGCCTCGTGCTGTCCCCGCTCGTCGAGCCCACGATGGTGACGATCGCCCACACCCTCGCCGCGCGAGGCCTGACGGTGGTCGTCGTCGACACCTTCCCGGACCATCTCACCGACCCCTCCGGCAACCCCTACGAGTCGACCGCGTGGCGGCTGCGGCTGCTGCAGCGCGAGGCGCAGGTGCACAGCCTGCGGCTGCGAGGCGTCCCCGTGGTCGCCTGGCGCGGGCCGGGCTCACTCGACCAGGTGCTGCGCGACATCGCCCGGCGTGCCCGCGCACCCCGGCTGGCGAGGCGGTGACCGGGATGGGTCGACCCTCCTCCACGACGCCGCCGAGCTCCGGGGCCTCCCACCCACCGCGGCGCTCCCGCTGGACCCTGCGCCTCGGCGGGCCGGAGTGGTCGGCCAGCCAGCTCGGGGTGGCCGTCGTCCACGTCCTCGGCGCGCTCGTCTACCTCGTGTCGCTGCACCGCGCGGCCGGCGGCTTCGAGGGGCTCTACTGGCTGCTCGCGCTCGTGCCGCTGCTGACCTTGTCGTGGGTCGGGTCGGCGCTGCCGCTCGCCTACTGGGGACTCATGCTGTTCGGCTGGTTCACCCTGACGCCCGAGGCCTCGTTCTCGTGGTGGAGCCTGCCCGCCGCGGCCGGAGTCGCGGTCGGGCACGCCGCCGCCGCCCTGGGCGCGTCGGTGCCGCCGGCCACCCAGCTCGATCGACCCGAGCTCCTCCGCTGGGCGAGGCGCACCGGGCTGGCGGCCGCTGCCGCGCTCCCGGTCGGGGCCCTCGCCGGGGTGCTCGCGGGCCGGGTCGGCGATGCCGCGCCGGCCGCGCTCGTCGTCGGCGTGCTCGGCCTGTCGGCCGGACTGCTCCTGCTGCGCACCGAGCCGCCTGCAGAGCCGAGCTGACCCGTCTGTCAGGCCGCCCCTGGCGGACCGGCCACGTCGTGGACCGCAGCCCACGGCACGTCCCAGCCGGCCAGCCGGAGCCGGCGCGTCACGAAGGCCTCGCGGGGCAGCCCGACGACGCGTCCGACCGACGGCTCGTAGACGTCGAGCCCGTCGGAGCCGGTCGCCGGCAGCGCGAGGACGACGTGCCGCGGCAGGGTCGGGCTGCCGATGTAGAGGACGGCCGGGCGTCCCAGGCCGACGGCGGACACGAGGTGGTCGTAGGCCCGTTCGAGCCGCGCACGTGACCCGAGCCGGAACCACTGGACCTGCCACCTGGCCCCGTGCGCCCCGGCCCCGAACCGCAGCTCGTTGCGGGCGCCCCACGGCGACGTGCCGAGCGAGCGCGGCCACGGCAGCTGCGGCCGCCCTCCCCCGCCGAACAGGCCGCCGGTGCGCCGGGCGACCACCTGCTCGTAGGCGGCGAAGCGCTCCGCCTCGGTGCCGCGGTCCATTGGGGCGTCCGGGTCGCGCGGGACCCCGAGGCGGATCCACTGCGCGAAGGCCGGGTCGACGAGCATCCGGGCCACCGTGAGCGAGGCGGACCCGCACGTCGTCGACGTCTGCTGGACGGGCGCCGGGTCACCGGAGCGCAGTCGGAACGGTGCGACCACGGGCGGTCAACCTCCCGTCGAGACCCGCGTCAAGGACCGGTGCGACGCCGCAGCCGGATGGCGGTGGCGGATGGCGGTGGCGGATGGCGGTGGCGGTCAGGCCGACTCCTTGCGCGGACGCTTGGCCCGCGGCTCGGCCTCCCGCCGGACGATCGTCGGGTTGACGTTGTCGAGGACGACCTCGCGCGTCACGACCACCCGGGCGATGCCGTCGTCGCTGGGCACGTCGAACATCACGGGCAGGAGGACCTCCTCCATGATGGCGCGCAGGCCACGGGCCCCGGTGCCACGCAGCAGCGCCTGGTCGGCGACCGCCTCGAGGGCGTCCTCGGTGAACTCGAGCTCGACCCCGTCGATCTCGAACATCTTCTGGTACTGCTTGACGAGCGCGTTGCGCGGGGCGGTCAGGATGTTGACGAGGGCCTGGCGGTCGAGCGGCGCGAGCGTCGTCAGGACGGGCAGGCGGCCGATGAACTCCGGGATGAGGCCGAACTTGAGCAGGTCCTCGGGCATGACGTCGGCGAAGCCGTCGGCGAGGTCCTTCGGGCTGTGCAGGGCGGCACCGAAGCCGAGACCCTTGCGCCCGACCCGCGACTCGATGAGCTTCTCGAGCCCGGCGAAGGCACCGCCGACGATGAACAGCACGTTCGTCGTGTCGATCTGGATGAACTCCTGGTGCGGGTGCTTGCGTCCACCCTGCGGCGGCACGCTCGCCGTCGTGCCCTCGAGGATCTTCAGGAGCGCCTGCTGCACGCCCTCACCCGACACGTCCCGCGTGATCGACGGGTTCTCGCTCTTGCGGGCGATCTTGTCGACCTCGTCGATGTAGATGATGCCCGTCTCGGCCTTCTTGACGTCGTAGTCGGCGGCCTGGATGAGCTTGAGCAGGATGTTCTCGACGTCCTCGCCGACGTAGCCGGCCTCGGTCAGCGCCGTGGCGTCCGCGATCGCGAACGGCACGTTGAGCATCTTGGCGAGGGTCTGGGCCAGGTAGGTCTTGCCGGAGCCGGTCGGGCCGATGAGCAGGATGTTGGACTTGGCGATGTCGACGTGCTCGTCGTCGCGCTTGGGGCCCTCACCGGCCTGGATGCGCTTGTAGTGGTTGTAGACGGCCACGGCGAGCGCCTTCTTGGCGGTGTCCTGACCGACGACGTAGTTCTGCAGGAAGTCGAAGATCTCACGCGGCTTGGGCAGGTGGTCCAGGCCCAGCTCGCTGTTCTCGGCGAGCTCCTCCTCGATGATCTCGTTGCAGAGGTCGATGCACTCGTCGCAGATGTACACCCCGGGTCCGGCGATGAGCTTCTTGACCTGCTTCTGGCTCTTTCCGCAGAACGAGCACTTGAGCAGGTCCCCGCCTTCTCCGATGCGTGCCACCGAATCACTCCTGGTCGCTCGACCTCGGGTGCCGGATGCGCCCGAGCGCCCCCGCTCGCCCACGGGGTCGCCTCCTATTAGACGACGGAGGACCCCACCCCCGCTCGCGCAACGCCGTTTGTCCGCTGATGGCTGACAAACGACGCACGTGTCAGTTGAACCGCGTTCCAGCCGAATCGGTGCAGGTCAGCGACCTGCGCGGCTCAGCCCACCGCGTCCGGCGCGTTCGTCGACGCGCGCCCGTCGACGGCCCACACCGGCTCACCGCAACAGGCGACCACCAGGCGCGCTGTGGGGCTGGATGCGACCGACCGACCGCGTCAAGCCGCCACGTGGCGCCGTGCCGCGTCCGAACAGACGCGTCGTCCCGAGTGCCGCCACGTGAGCCGCCACGCGAGCCCCTGCCGAGGGTGTGGATGAGGCACCCCGGGCGGGTCTGCTCTGCGCCGGCATCGGGCCATGTCCCCCGCAGCCGTGCCACCCCGGGGCCCGTTCCGGGTCACCACGAGCACCGACCCGGGCACCGGCCGACGCCACGTCGTCCCGCCGCCGGGCGTCCGCGCCTGGGACCTGCGCTCCAGCCGCTACCGACGCCTGCTCCGCGGCGTCTACGTGGCGACCTCGGAACCGGTCACGCCGGTCGTCCTCGCACGGGCCGGGCTCCTCGTCGCGGGCCCGGGCAGCGTGGCCTCGCACCACACCGCCGCACGGGTCTGGGGCGCCGTCGTCGACCTTCCTCGACCTGAGCGACGAGCTGGGCCTCGTCGACCTCGTCGTCGCGGGCGACTCGCTCGTCAAGGCAGGTGTCGTCACGCCCGAGCAGCTGGTCGAGGCGGCCGTCGCGTACCGCGGCAGGGCCCGGAGGCTGGCCCGGCGCGCCGCGTCGCTCGTGCGGGCCGAGGTGGACTCACCGATGGAGACGCGCGTGCGGATGCTCATGGTGCTGGCCGGTCTGCCGGAACCGGTCGTGAACCAGCGCATCCGGTGGCCGGACGGCCGGGTCCGCTTCCGCTTCGACCTGTCCTTCCCCGGCGCGCGGCTCGTCATCGAGTACGACGGCCGGCAGCACGCCGACTCCGACGAGCAGTGGGACCGCGACATCGACCGGCGGGAGTGGTTGGACAGTGACGGGTGGCGCATCGTCGTCGTGCGCTCCAAGGACGTCTACCGGACGCCGGCCCGCACGCTCAGCCGGATCGCGGCCGCGATGCGCGACCAGGGCATGCCCGTGCCGCGCCTGTCCGACGCGTGGCGGCTGCACTTCCCGAGCCTGCCGGAGGACCTCGCGGTCCCCGCCTGACCGCACCAGGTGGTCGGTTGTTTGCGGCGAGCGGCGCCAACCGGCCGCGACAACGCACCATGTGGTCGTGTGTTGCGGCGAGCGAGCCCGACCGGCCGCGACAACGCGCCACGTGGTCCGGTTCCGCGCGGGAAGGGCCGGACGCGTCAGGCGGAGGTGAGGTCGCGCACGATGGCGACGTACTGCTCCTCAGCGGCCTCGGGCGAGGTGCCGGACAGGCGCGCCCACGCGTCGTACTTGGCCCGGCCGACCGGGTTCATCATCCCGGGTCGCGAGCCGGTCACGTCACCCTGGGTCACCTGCTTGTACAGGCCGTAGAGCTTGAGCTTGACGTCGTTGCCGGGGTCGGCTGCCAGCCCCTTGACCGCCTCGACGGCCTGCTCGAACTCGGCACTCGCCATGACTGGACCTCCCACGCTCGACGTCAGGTCGGTCCCATCCAAGCAGGTGTGCCGTCGGGCCCGGTCGAGGGACCGGGCCCGACGGCACCGAGCGTCCTTCCGGGTCAGACCTCGAGCGAGGCCTTCCGGGAGGCGAGCACCTCGTCGATGAGGCCGTACTCCTTGGCGTCCTCGGCGGACAGGATCTTGTCGCGCTCGATGTCCTGGCGCACCTGCTCGGACGTGCGACCCGTGTGGTTGGCCAGTGTGTCCTCGAGCCAGGTGCGCATGCGCAGCACCTCGTTGGCCTGGATCTCGATGTCGGAGGCCTGGCCGTAGTCACCGCCGGAGAGCGCCGGCTGGTGGATGAGGATGCGGGAGTTCGGCAGGGCGAAACGCTTGCCCTGGGCACCCGCGCCCAGGAGGACGGCGGCGGCCGAGGCCGCCTGGCCGATGACGAACGTCTGGATGTCGGGCCGGACGAACTGCATCGTGTCGTAGATCGCGGTCATCGCGGTGAACGAGCCGCCGGGGCTGTTGATGTACATGAGGATGTCGCGGTCGGGGTCCAGCGACTCCAGGACGAGCAGCTGGGCGATGATGTCGTCGGCCGAGGCGTCGTCGACCTGCACCCCGAGGAAGATGATGCGGTCCTCGAAGAGCTTGTTGTAGGGGTCGGAGCGCTTCATCCCGTACGAGGTGCGCTCCTCGAACTGCGGGAGGATGTAACGGCTCGAGGGCTGCGGCACGGCGAGGCGGTTCGTGGGTTCGATCATCATGGTCTTCTCCAAAGTCCTTGCGGCCGCGGTCAGTTGGCGTCGGGCTTCGCGTCGGCCGAACCGACGCCGCGCCCCTCGACGGCCTGGTCGGAGCGGCTGAACACGTGGTCGACGAAGCCGTACTCCTTGGCCTCCTCCGCGCTGAACCAGCGGTCGCGGTCGGAGTCCTTCTCGATCTGGTCGACCGTCTGCCCGGTGTGCTCGGCGATGAGCTGGGCCATCTGCTTCTTGACGTAGAGCATCTGCTCGGCCTGGATCTTGATGTCCGTCGCCGTGCCGCCGATGCCGCCGGAGGGCTGGTGCATCATGACCCGCGCGTGCGGCGTCGCGTAGCGCTTGCCCTTCGTGCCGGCCGACAGGAGGAACTGGCCCATCGAGGCGGCCATGCCCATGGCGACGGTCGCGACGTCGTTGGGGATCCAGTTCATCGTGTCGAAGATGGCCATGCCGGCCGAGATGGACCCGCCGGGGCTGTTGATGTAGAGCCAGATGTCCTTCTCGGGGTCCTCGGCCGACAGCAGCAGCAGCTGGGCGGCGATGGCGTTCGCGTTGTCGTCGCGCACGTCGGACCCGAGGAAGATGATCCGCTCCTTGAGCAGGCGGTTGTAGATGTGGTCGTCCAGACCACCCGGCTGGCCGTTGCCGTTGGCGGAGATGTCCGAGTTCACCATGTCTCCATCGTCGAAGTTGTCCGGTCGCGGCGCCCACGCGACCCCCGTGAAGAGGGGTGACGCGGTCTGCGGCCGGCTCGTCACTGACCCTAACGCGCGCCCCCCTGGGCAGATTTCCCGAACCGCGCCCTGTTCGCCGTGAGCGCACAAACCTGAGCGCCCCCGGCGCAAGCCGCGGGCGCTCAGCCGGTCGCCTCAGGCGATCGTCCAGCGACGGGTCACTCGTTGAGGCCGTTGTCCTGTCCGGACTCGCCCGTGGCGCTGGCCTGGTCAGCCTGCTGGTCGACGACGTCCTGTGCGTCCTCGAGGGCGCCCTCGCGAGGCGTCTCGCGCGGGGTGCTGCCGTCGGCGTTGCCGCGGTCGACGTCCTCGTCCGTCGCGATGCCGCCGGGGCTGCCGTCGGACTCGCCGCTCGTCGTCGCCGACGTGCCCTCGCCACCGGAGCCGTCGGGGCGCTGGCTGTTGATGTCGCTGTCGGTCAGGCCGGTGTTGCTCTCGTCGTGGGTGCTCATGACCGTGACGTACCCATACTCCGCCGTCGTCGTCCGACGAGACCCGGGGACGACGAACGGCCGGCCCCGTGCGGGACCGGCCGTTCGTGCGACGGACGTGGACGGGTCAGGCGTCGGCCTTCTCCTCGGCGACCTCGGTGGCCTCGGTGGCCTCCGTGGCCTCGGTGGCCTCCGTGGCCTCGGTGGGCTCGGTGGGCTCGGCGACGGGTGCCTCATCCTCGTCACCCTCGGTGCCCGGGACGGCCTCGTTGAGGTCGACCGTGTTGCCGGCCGTGTCCTTGACGACGACCTTCTCCAGGACGGTGGCCAGGGCCTTGCGGCGCGCGACCTCGGCGACCATCGCCGGGATCTGGCCGTCCTTGTCGACCTGCTGGGCGAAGGCGTTGGGGTCCATGCCGTACTGCTGCGAGCTCATGACGAGGAACTCGATGAGCTCCTGCTGCTGGACCTGCACCTCCTCCTTCTCGGCGATGGCGTCGAGGAGGAGCTGGGTGCGCAGGCCCTTGCGGGTGCTCTCGTCGACCTCGGCCCGGTGCTCGTCGTCCTCGAGCCGCCCCTCGCCCTCGAGGTGGCTGTGCACCTCCGCCTCGACGACGCCCTCGGGCACCGGCACCTCGACCTTCTCGAGGAGCGCGTCGAGGAGCTTGTCGCGGGCCGCGACGCCCTGGGCGAACTTGGCGTCGATCTCCGCCTTCTGCGCGAGGTCGGCCTTGAGCTCCTCGAGGGTGTCGAACTCCGAGGCGAGCTGGGCGAACTCGTCGTCGAGCTCGGGCAGCTCGCGCTCCTTGACGGCGGTCACCGTGACGGTGCACTCGGCGTCCTGGCCCTCGCGGTCACCGCCGGCCAGCGGCGCCGTGAACGTCTTGGTCTCGTCGGCACTCATACCGACGAGCGCCTCGTCGAGACCGTCGAGCATGTTCTTGCTGCCGACCTCGTAGGAGACGCCCTTGACGGCGTCGATCTCCTCGCCGTCGATCTGGGCGGACAGGTCGATGGAGACGAAGTCGCCGTCCTGGACCGCGCGCTCGACGCCGGTGAGGGTGCCGAACCGGGCGCGGAGGTCGTCGAGGCGCTTGGTGACGTCGTCGTCGGACACGGTGGCCTCGTCGACGGTCAGCTCGATGTCGGAGAAGTCGGGCAGCTCGATCTCGGGGCGCTTGTCGACCTCGGCGGTGAAGCTGAGGTCCTCACCGTCGGTCGAGGGCACCTTGAGGTCGGTGATCTCCGGCTGGCCGAGGGGGCGGACCTCGTTGGCCTCGAGGGCCTGGCCGTAGAAGGTCGGCAGCGCGTTGTTGACGGCCTCCTCGAGGACTGCGGCACGGCCGACGCGCTGCTCGATGATGCGCGCGGGGACCTTGCCCTTGCGGAAGCCGGGGACCTGGATGTGCTCGCCGATGTGCTTGATGGCCGCATCGAGGCTCGGCTTGAGCTCCTCGAACGGGACCTCGACGGTCATCTTGACCCGGGTCGGGCTGAGGGTCTCGAGGGCACTCTTCACTGCGGGGTACTCCATCTTGGGCGGTTGGGGGTCGGCGCTCTCGATGGTGGCGCCGACGCTGGACAGGGAACCGACGCACCATGCTATCGGCCGCACGACGGATGGCTAAATGCGCCGACGGCGGCCCCGCTACGCTCGCCTATGCTCGGGGCCCATGAGCGAGTCGCCGCACCCCTCGCCCGGCCCATCTGACCCGGTGGGTCCGGCGGCGTCCGGCACCCTCGCGGCGCTGCGGCCGGTGCAGATGGTCGCCGGGATGGTCGGCATCGGTGCCCTGATGCTCTCGGCGGTCCGCGTCCTCGTCGACCCTGCCGGGTCGATGCCGTCGTGGACCGCGGTCGCGGTGGTGCTCGTCGTCCTCGTCGGCTCGGCCGTGCTGGTGCGCCGGTTCGGCTACACGGTCCCGGCCCTGCCCGCGGACCTGCCGCGCGAGAACGCGGAGGCCACGAGTCTCCGGTACTTCACGTCGACGACGATCCTGCGCACGGCCTTCGCCGAGGCCCCGGTGCTGGTCGCGTTCGCGGCCTCGTTCGCGTTCACGCCGCGCACGTGGGTCACCCTGCTCGTCGCGCTGCCGGGCGGCCTCGCGCTCTTCTGGCTGCACGCCTGGCCCTCGCCCCGGACCGCCGCCGTCGTGGAGAGGGGCCTCGAGGCCGAGGGGGCCGAGTCCTACCTGTCCGAGGCGCTGGGCTTCCGGGCCGGCTGACGCGTCCGGGACGCAGGCTCCGGCTCGACTCAGTCGGCGACGGTGCCCCCGCTGCGCCAGTACCGGCCGTCGGTGCGGTCGAGGAAACCCTCCTCGACGAGGTAGCGGCGCAGGGCGGCGACGTCGGGGTGGTAGCGGCGCAGCGTGTTGTTGACGTCGGTCTCGTCGTAGCGGCGCCCCGGCTCGAAGTGCTGGGCCAGGTGGTCGAGGACCACGAGGCGCTTGCGGATCTTCGTGGGGATGGCGGTCAGCGAGCCGTCTGAGGCGAGGAAGGCGCGCAGGACGGCGTCACGGTCGCGCAGGGCGTCCTGCAGGTCGGGGCGGTGCACCGGCCCACGGTAGGCACCGGCCGAGGCCGCGTGCCACTGGCTTTCTGGAGCGGGCGACGAGAATCGAACTCGCGTAATCAGTTTGGAAGACTGAGGCTCTACCATTGAGCTACGCCCGCAGGAGCGCTGGTCGTGGCGGCATGCCGTCGCCGACCGGGTGATCCGAGGCGCTAGCCTACTGGTTCGCGTCCGGTCCGCCGAAATCGACCCGCTGCCAGCGGGTTCGTCGCGTCCGGCGGGCGCGAACGGGGCATGGCGCAGCTTGGTAGCGCGTCCGCTTTGGGAGCGGAAGGTCGCAGGTTCGAATCCTGTTGCCCCGACGTTGTGATGTCTCAGGACATCGGCGACAGTGGCCCTACGGAAACGTAGGGCCACTGTTGTTTTGTCGGGGTGTTGTGGCTGGTAGTCGCGGGTGGGGTCGAGGGTGAGCTCGCGCAGGATCTCGCCGGTGGCGGTGTCCACGATGGTGATGTCGAGGTCGTGGACCAGGAGCCGGACGTAGGTTCCGGCGTGGGTCCGGCCGATGCCGATGTGGTGCAGGCGGCCGTGGTGGCGCAGGGTGAGGTTGCCGGTCTTGGAGACGCGGTCTTCGCGGACGCGGTCGTGGGTGTCGCTGCTGCGGTCGCCGGGGGTGGCTTTGGGTCGTGCCGTGTAGGCGGCGGCCGGGGTGGCGCGGTGTGGCAGCGATCGGTGGGGTCGGTGGTGGTTGTACTGCTCGGTGAAGGTGTCCAGCAGGGTTTGCAGCTGGGCGATGGTGGTGGGCTGGGCGGGTTGGGCGCGGAGCCAGTTCTTGAGGGTCTGTCGGAAGCGTTCGACCTTGCCGCAGGTGGTGGGGTGGTTCGGGCGGGAGTTCTTCTGGGTGATCCCGAGCCGGCGCAGCTCGGCCTCGAGGCGGGTCCGCCCGCCGCGGCCGCCGGCGAACCGGACGGTGTAGACCATGCCGTTGTCGGTCAGGGTGGAGGCCGGGTAGCCGTGCTGGGCTGCGGCGTGGGTGAAGGTGTCCAGCACGATCGGGGCGGTGATCCGGCGGTGGGCGCTGACGTGCAGCGCCATCCGGGAGTGGTCATCGAGCCAGGTGATGATCTCGACGTCCACTGCGGTGCGGAGGCGGTAGTGGGTGAAGTCGGACTGCCAGGTCTCGTTGGGCTGGTCGGCCTCGAAGCGGATGTAGGAGGACTTGGGTCGCTTGCTCGGATCCGGGGTGACCGTGGCGTGGCGCACCAGGATCCGGTGGGCCGTGGCACGGGAGATGACGACCTGGTGGTGGCGGCGCAGGTGCCAGCACAGTGTGGCGGCGCCGGCGTCGAGGCCGGCGTCGGTCAGTTCCTTGCGTAACCGCAGCACGAGCTCGACGGTCGCGCCGTCGATGGCGTTGGGGCTGGTCAGGGGGCGACGCACCCTGGGCTCGAACGCGGCCTCCCCCTCGGCGTCGTAGCGGGCCTTGAGGCGGTACACCCAGGAACGGTGCACGCCGTATCGAGCGGCCACCTCGGACACCGTCTGACCCTCGGTGAGCAGGGCCGTGATCACCAGTCGCGCCTTTGACATGGCTGAGCATCAGCAACCGCCCGTGGTGTCGCTGATCACCTGAGACAGGGTGTCGCCGATGTCTCGAGACATGTGTCGCGGATGTCCTGAGCCAGCACACTGTTGCCCCGACGTCACGAAGGGCCGGGCGGGAAGCGACGGAGTCGCTCAGCCCGGCCTTTCGTTCGCCGGGGCACGAGGATGCAGGGAGGTCGAGCGGCCGCGGCGAGGAACGAGCCGCGGCGGAGAGGCCGGCGTCCTGGTGCCGCGACCGAAGGTCCCTCCGACAGGGAGGAGCGAGGCACGAGCGACGGCGTCCGGTCGTCCCGGGCGTCAGGCGGGCAGCAGGTCGAGGCGCAGCTCGTTGATGGTGCGCCCGGCGCGCACGCCCTTGGCCTCGAAGCCGTCGGCCGGCCGCCAGGAGGGGCGCTCGACGCGTCGGGCGGTGAAGCGCGGGTGGGCGCCGGCCTCCTCCAGGACGTGCTGGGCGTAGAAGTCCTGGTCGGTGGCGACGAGGACGTGGCCGCCGGGCTTGAGGACGCGGGCGAGCAGGTCGAGGTTGGTCGGGCTGACGAACCGTCGCTTGGTGTGCTTCTTCTTGCGCCAGGGGTCGGGGAAGAACAGGTGCACGGCGTCGAAGACGGCATCCCCGACGCGCTCCTCGAGGAAGAGGACGGCATCGCCCACCTCCACGCGCAGGTTGGGCACTCCGGCCGCCTCGGCGTCGGCCAGCATCCGGGCGATGCCGGGCGTGTGCACGTCCATGGCGAGCAGGTCGTGCTCGGGGTGGGTCCGGGCGTAGGCGATGGCGGCGTGCCCGTGGCCGCAGCCGATCTCGAGCACGACGGGGGCGACGCGGCCGAAGGCTGCGACGGGGTCGAAGGCGCCGGGCGGCAGGGCACGAGCCGGCGCGAGCGTCTGCATGCGTTCGAGCGTCAGCGACGAGAGGCGCCCGCGCCGCACGAAGCTGCGCACCCGCGCCGGGGTGACGCCCTCGGGCAGGTCCGGGACCTCGTGCACCCTGCGGCGTGCAGCGGTCTGCTCGTCGGGATGCCCGTCGCGATTCTCGTCGGGATGCTCGTCCACGCGGGCATCGTAGTGACGCGGAGCCGAGGCCCCGAATCCCGCCGCGTTCCGCTGTCGCGTTCCGCAGTCAGGAGCTGGGCCGGGCCGGCTGCCGCACCGTCTCCCCCGCGGACGCGTCAGCTGCGCCAGATGGTCACGACGGCGCGGTCGTCGCCCAGACCCGCGGCGGCGTGGTCGCACAGCCGTTGGGCCAGGCCCTCGAAGCCGGTCCGGATGAACGACTCGGCCCGGCCGAGCATGCGGTCGATGCCGTCGACGAGCGCCTTGTCACGCGCCTCGATGACACCGTCGCTGTAGAGGACGAGGGCGTCGCCGCGACGGATGGTGCCCGACTCGCGGGGGTACTGCGCCTGCTCGATGACGCCGAGCAGCGGCCCGCGCCCCCCGTTGAGCATCCGCCAGCGGCCGGACCCGGCGGCGAACTGGGCCGCAGCCGGGTGCCCGGCGTAGCCGATGGTGAAGTTGCCGGTCTCCAGGTCGACGGCGACGTGCACGGCGGTCGCGAAGCCCTCGGGCCAGCGCAGCCGGAGCAGGTGGTTGTTGGCCGACTGGAGGAACGCCCGGTCGCTCATCTCGCCGAGCAGGCCGCCCAGCGCCCCGGACAGCAGCAGCGAGCGGGTCCCGGCCTCCCGGCCCTTGCCCGAGACGTCGACGAGGGCGACCTCGAGGGTGCGGCCGTCGGTCGACCTCGTCGCCACGACGAAGTCACCGGCGAACCCGTCGCCGTAGGCCGACTCGAGGGCGACCTCGGCGTGCCACGTCGGCGGCAGCTGCGGCAGCTCGCCCTGGGCACGGAGCCGGTCGCGCATGTCGACGAGCATCGACTCGCCGCTGACCCCGACGACGCCCACCTGGGCGCGTGCGTGCGAGAGCCAGAGCATGAGCAGCATCGTCGCCGCGGTGACGATCTGCGAACCGGTCGTGGACGGCTTGTTGCCGCCGAGGTACACCCCGACGATCGCCATGCTGAGGAAGAGGCCGATGAACACGACGAGGAGGAACCGCGGCTCGAGGAAGAGCCCGGCTGCGACGACGAGGAGGCAGTAGACGCTCCAGGGCACGGCGTCGCGCCAGACGTAGATGGAGCTCGTGGCGAGGACGCCGAGCACGAGGAAGATGCCGACGATGACCCACGGGGCGCGCGACAGCCACGGACCGAGGTGCGTGAGGCGTCGGATCGGTCCGGCAGCGTAGCCGGAGCGGCGAGAGACGATGCTCTCGTTGGTCGCCACGTGCCTCCCTTGCTGGGCTGGAGGGGAGCCGGCCCGGGCGTCAGCTCACGACGCGTCCGAGTCCGGCAGCGCCGGCAAGTCCCCCGTGTTCTCGTACGCGGAAACCATACCTAGACGACGGGCGTGACGCTCCTCATTCGAGAAGTTCGTCCCGACGAAGGTGTCGACGATGGCGATGGCGGTCTCGACCGGGGTGAAGCGCGCGCCGATCGAGACGACCTGGGCGTCGTTGTGCTCGCGGGCCAGGCTCGCCAGCTCGGTGGAGTAGGCGAGCGCGGCGCGGATGCCGCTCACCTTGTTGGCCGCGATCTGCTCACCGTTGCCGGAGCCCCCCAGCACGACGCCGAGCGAACCCGCCTCGGCCGCAACGGCCTCCGCGGCCCGCAGCACGAACACCGGGTAGTCGTCCTGCGCGTCGTAGGCGGACGGACCGTGGTCGACGACGTCGTGGCCGGCGTCGCGCAGGTGGGTCAGGAGGGCCTGGTGGAGCTCGTAGGCCGCGTGGTCGCCGCCGATGTGGATGCGCATGTCCGTCCTTGGGTGCGTCGGGTCGGGTCAGTCGAGGATCGGGCCGAGCGTACGGGTGCGTTTGAGCTCGAAGAAACCCGGTGTCGACGCGACGAGCACGCAACCGTCCCAGAGGCGCACGGCGTCCTCGCCCTTCGGTGCGGGCGTCACGACGGGTCCGAAGAACGCGACACCGCCCACCGAGATGATCGGCGTGCCGACCTCGGTGCCGACGAGGCTGATGCCCCGCTTGTGGCTGCGGTGCAGCGCCGCGTCGAACTTCTTGTGGTGGGCCTCCTTGGCGAGCGCCGCCGGCAGGCCGACCTCCTCGAGCGACTCGCGGATGACGACGTCGAAGTCGCTCATCTTCCGCAGGTGGATCCGGGTGCCCATGGCGTCGTAGAGGGGCTTGACGACGGTGTCGCCGTGGGCCTCCGCGGCCGCGATGATGACGCGGACCGGGCCCCAGGCCTCGTCCATGCGCGCCCGGTAGGCGGCGTCGAGGTCGTGCCGGTGCTCGTTGAGGACCGCGAGGCTCATGACCGACCACGTGACCTCGAGGTCGCGCAGCCGCTGGACCTCCATGAGCCAGCGCGACGTCATCCAGGCCCACGGGCAGATCGGGTCGAACCACATCTCGACGGCCCGGCTCGCGCCGGCGTCGGTGTGCGAGGAGGAGGCCGCGGTCGAGGGTGAGGGGGACGCCTGCGTCATGGGGCCCATCCTCGCACCCGTCGTCGCGGGGCCGAAGAGCGGTGGCGGTCGGGTGGGACCTCCGTGCGAGGATGTCCGGGCGACGGGGCCGTCCGACCGGTGCCGCCTGCGTCGCAGCCACGCACTTCGTCCCCAGGAGGTCCCCTCGTGCCCGGCAAGAACCTGACCCGCGAGGAGGCGGCCACCCGCGCCGCGGTCCTGCGGGTCGACAGCTACGACGTCCGTCTCGACCTCACCACGGGTCCCGAGACGTTCCGCACGGTCACGACGGCGCGCTTCTCCTGCGCCGAGCCCGGCACCGACACGTTCATCGACCTCATCGCCGACTCGGTCGAGCGCGTCACCCTCAACGGCGCCGACCTCGACCCGGCCGAGCTGTTCGCCGACTCCCGGGTCGCGCTGCCCGGCCTGGCCGCCGACAACGAGCTGACGATCGAGGCGACGGGCCGCTACACGAACACCGGCGAGGGGCTGCACCGCTTCGTCGACCCCGTCGACAACGAGGTGTACCTCTACACCCAGTTCGAGGTGCCCGACTCCCGCCGCATGTACGCGGTCTTCGAGCAGCCCGACCTCAAGGCCTCCTTCTCCTTCACCGTGACGGCTCCCGCGCACTGGAAGGTCATCTCCAACTCCCCGACGCCGCACCCCGAGCCCGCCGGCGTCGCCGACGGCGTCGAGAGGGCCACGTGGTCCTTCGCCCCGACGCCGCGCATCTCCTCCTACATCACCGCGCTCATCGCCGGCCCGTACGACGAGGTGCGCGACGAGGTGCAGACGCGGCGCGGAACGGTGCCCCTCGGCGTCTTCTGCCGCAGGTCGCTGACCCAGCACCTCGACGCCGACAACCTCTTCGACTGCACCAAGAAGGGCTTCGCGTTCTTCGAGTCCGAGTTCGACCAGCCGTACCCGTTCGAGAAGTACGACCAGGTCTTCACGCCCGAGTACAACATGGGCGCGATGGAGAACGCCGGGGCCGTGACGTTCACGGAGGTCTACGTCTTCCGCTCCAAGGTGAGCGAGGCCAAGGTCGAGCGCCGCGCCCTGACCATCCTGCACGAGCTGGCCCACATGTGGTTCGGCAACCTCGTGACGATGAAGTGGTGGGACGACCTCTGGCTCAACGAGTCGTTCGCCGAGTGGGCCTCGACGACGTGCCAGGCCGAGGCCACCGAGTGGACGAGCGCCTGGACGACCTTCGGCACGGCCGAGAAGGCCTGGGCCTACACCCAGGACCAGCTCTCCTCGACGCACCCCATCGCCGCCGACATGCGCCACCTCGAGGACGTCGAGGTCAACTTCGACGGCATCACGTACGCCAAGGGCGCCTCGGTGCTCAAGCAGCTCGTGGCCTACGTCGGCCGCGAGCCGTTCGTCACCGCGCTGCGCGCGTACTTCCGCAAGCACGCGTGGGGCAACACGACGCTCGCCGACCTCCTCGGCGAGCTCGAGGCCGCCTCGGGCCGCGAGCTGACCGAGTGGAGCAAGCTGTGGCTCGAGACGGCGGGCGTCAACACGCTGCGCCCCTCGTTCGAGGTCGACGCGGAGGGCCGGTACACGGCGTTCGCCGTCGAGCAGACCGCCGCCGAGGAGCACCCGACGCTGCGGCCGCACCGCCTCGGCATCGGCCTCTACGCCGTCCAGGGCGACAGCCTCGTGCGCACCGCCTACCACGAGGTCGACGTCGCCGGGGAGCGCACCGACCTCGCCGAGCTCGTCGGTGTCGCGCAGCCGGACCTGCTGCTGCTCAACGACGACGACCTCGCCTACGCCAAGATCCGCCTCGACGAGCGGTCGCTGGCCACGGCGCTGGCCCACCCGCGTGGTTTCGGCGACTCGCTGCCGCGCTCGCTCGTCCTCGGCGCGACGTGGGACATGACCCGCGACGCCGAGATGCCCGCCCGCGACTTCGTGCGGTTCGTCCTCGAGACGCTGCCCGGCGAGAGCGACTCGACGCTGCTGCGCGTGCTGCTCGGCCAGATCGTCCAGTCGACCCGCCTCTACGTCGCGCCCGAGCACCGCGCCGAGACCTCCGCGCTGCTCAGCAGCTCGCTGCGGGCCCTGGCCGAGTCGGCCGAGCCGGGCAGCGACGCCCAGTTCCAGCTCGTCGAGGCGTGGGCCAACACGACCGCCGACGCCTCCGACGTCGACCGGTTCCGGGCGCTGCTCGCCGGCGACGCGTTCCTGCCGGGCCTGGGCGTCGACACCGAGCTGCGCTGGACGTTCGTCCGCGCCCTCGCCGCGCTCGGCGTCGCCACGGATGCCGAGCTCGAGGCAGAGCTCGACCGCGACCCGACCGCCACGGGCCGGGAGCGGCACGCCGAGGCCCTCGCGGCCCGCCCCACCGCCGAGGCCAAGGCCGACGCGTGGGCCAAGGCCGTCGAGCAGAACGTCCTGTCCAACCAGATGGTCGAGGCCGTGGCCGCCGGCTTCCGCCGCAGCATCGACCTGTCGCTCCTCGAGCCGTACGTGGCGCGGTACCACGAGATGCTCGTCGACGCGTGGGCCGCACGCAGCGTCGCGATCGGCGAGCGGGTGGTCGGCGGGTTCTACCCGTTCGCGCTGGCCAGCACCGAGCTCCTCGCGGCCTCGGACGCGTGGCTCGACGCGCACCGCGACGCCCCGGCCGGCCTCGTGCGCACCGTCGCCGAGAACCGCGACACCATCGCCCGCGCCCTGCGCGCCCAGGAGGCGGACCGCCGGGCCTGAGGCCGCCGGCATCGAGCGCCCGTCCGCCCTGTCCCGGGTCTGTCTCTTATACACATCTCCGAGCCCACGAGACGGAGCTACATCTGGTGGGCGGGTTTTTGTTTGGGGGGGGGGGGGGGGGGGGGGGGGGGGGGGGGGGGGGGGGGGGGGGGGGGGG
>NZ_JBPGXG010000088.1:0-19579 GCF_056755255.1 Monashia sp. HAY1-5C
TCCGTCGTCGGCAGCGTCAGATGTGTATAAGAGACAGCGTCAGGTCGACGCGAGCGTCAGCCCTTCTTGATGTTGGCGACGATCTCCTTCGCGGCGGCGGCGAAGCGCTCCTGCGCGCCGGCCTTGCCGGAGATGACGTCCGCACCGGCCTGGCCCAGCGGGCCCCACACGGAGTTCATGGCGGGGATGTTCGGCATCGGCAGGGCACCCTGGCCGGCCTCGAACCACGCCTTGACGTCGGGGTCGCTCGCCGCGACCTGCTGGTAGGCCTCGGTCAGGGCCGGCGGGCGGTGGCCGACGTTGAACAGGTCGACCTGGAGGTCCTTGTTCGGGACGTACTTGGTGACGAACTCCTCCGCGAAGGCCTTGTTCTTGGCCTTGGCCGAGACGTAGAACATCTGGACGCCGAGGAACGGCTCCATCTTCTTGCCGCCGATCGTCGGCAGCGGCGAGATGGCGTACTTGATGCCGGCCTTCTTGGCCTTGTCGATGGCCCACGGGCCGGTGATGTAGTACGGGTACTTGCCCGAGTCGAAGAGCGCGTCGGCGTTGGTGCCGTCGACGTTCGTCGTCAGGACCTTCTCCTTGCCGAGCTTCGCGAGCTGCTCGGCGCCCTGGATCGAGCCGGCGTTGTCGACGATGACCTTGTTGGGGTCGTAGTCGCCGTTGTCCTTCTGCGCGAAGATGCCGCCGCCGAAGGCCTTGAGGTACGGGTAGGTGTAGTACGCGTTGCCGACCTTGGAGACCTCCTGCACGACGGTCCCGTCGGCCTTGCCGGCCGCCTTGAGCTCCTTGCCCTTGGCGACCATCTCCTCGTAGGTCTTCGGGGCATCGGGCGCGAGGGCGGTGTTGCGCACGACGCCGATGTTCTCGACGGCGTAGGGCACGCCGTAGATCTGGCCGTTGAACTTCGTGGCGGCCATGGCGTCCTTGGAGAACTTGGCCTGCAGGTCGCTCGAGAGGTTGATCGGCGACACCGCGTTGTTCTGGACGAGCTCGCCGAGCCAGTCGTGCGCGCCGACGATGACGTCCGGGCCCTTGCCCGCGTTCGTGGCGTCCTTGAAGTTGGCGCGGACGTCGGGGGCCACCTGGACGGCCACCTTGATGCCCTGCTCCTGGCCGAACATGTCCGCGTACTTCTTGATCGCCGCGGCACGGTCGTTGTCGGTCCAGATCACGAGGTCGACCGACGCGTCACGGACCGGGGCGGCCGTGGTGTTCGACGGGGCGGGGGCCGCGGACGAGGTCGTCGTCGAGCTCGAGCCTCCCGCGGTGTTCGTCGTGGTGGGGGTGGAACCACCACAGGCGCTGAGGGCCAGGGCGGCAACACCCGTGACGGCGACAGCGCCGAACGCACGCTTGTGCATGGATTCTCCTTTGAAGCCTGGTGGCACACGCCGCCACCGGTGGCGCAGACCATAGCAAGAAGTTGCAGTCATCTTTCCATCCACTTGCAGCAAGATCTTGCAACGATCGGGAAACGATTCCTGGACACCGCGCTCGCCGGCCCTCGGCTGCGCTCGGGGTACGACGGGCCGGCGCCGGCCGCCCGGGGTGAGCCAGGGGTGGTCACCACGGCGGGCATGCGGCAGGATGGCGGTGCCTGCCCGCCCGGGCGGCAGCCCTTTACAACGGATCGTCCGGCACGTTCCTGCCGGTGAAGGAAGGCAAAGAAGCCATGGCAACAGTGACGTTCGACAACGCGACGCGTCAGTACCCGGGAAACCCGGTGCCGTCCGTCGACAAACTCAACATCGACATCGCGGACGGTGAGTTCCTCGTCCTCGTCGGACCCTCCGGGTGCGGCAAGTCCACCTCGCTGCGCATGCTCGCCGGCCTCGAGGAGGTCAACGGCGGCCGCATCCTCATCGGTGACCGCGACGTGACGAACCTGTCCCCCAAGGACCGCGACGTCGCGATGGTGTTCCAGAACTACGCGCTCTACCCGCACATGACGGTCGCGGACAACATGGGCTTCGCGCTCAAGATCGCCGGCGTCGACAAGGCCGAGATCCGCAAGCGCGTCGACGAGGCCGCCAAGATCCTCGACCTCGAGCCGTACCTCGACCGCAAGCCGAAGGCCCTCTCCGGTGGCCAGCGCCAGCGCGTCGCCATGGGCCGCGCGATCGTCCGCTCGCCCCAGGTGTTCCTCATGGACGAGCCGCTGTCGAACCTCGACGCCAAGCTCCGCGTGCAGACCCGCACGCAGATCGCCTCGCTGCAGCGGCGCCTCGGCGTCACGACGGTGTACGTCACGCACGACCAGATCGAGGCCATGACGATGGGCGACCGCGTCGCGGTCCTCAAGGACGGCATCCTCCAGCAGTGCGACACCCCGCGCCGGATGTACGACCACCCCGCCAACGTCTTCGTCGCCGGCTTCATCGGGTCCCCGGCCATGAACCTGCTCGATGTCCCGCTGACCGAGTCGGGCGCCGACTTCGGTGGCCACGCGGTACCGATCGAGCGGGGCCTGCTCGGCGGCGTCGGGAAGCACATCACGATGGGCGTCCGCCCCGAGGACCTCGAGGTGGCCGAGGACGGCGCGGGCCTGGCTGTCACTGTCGACGTCGTCGAGGAGCTCGGCGCCGACGCGTACATCTACGGCTCGACCAAGGCCCACCAGATCGACATCGAGGGCGACGAGGAGTCGGGCAAGCCGTTCATCGCCCGCGTCGACGGTCGCCGTCCCCCGGAGAAGGGCCAGGTCCTGCACCTCAAGCCCAAGCAGGGTCACGTCCACCTGTTCAACCCGGAGTCGGGCGAGCGCATCGGGGACTGAGCACGACGCGCCAACGGCACACGCCGCCGGGCCGGCACCCTTCGCGGGGTGCCGGCCCGGTGCCGTCTCCCGGCGACCCGCCTCGCGTCCTCCTTGCGCCGGGTGCCCATGAGCCGCCGGCGGATCGACGCCCCTCCCGGGCGCGTGCCACGATGAGCGCGTGACGCTGGAGATCACCACCGCCCGGCCCGAGTCGGCCCTCCTCGACCTGCCGTGGTCCACGCCCCTCGAGGACTGGCCCGAGAGCACCCTGGCAGCCCTCCCCCGTGGCATCTCGCGCCACGTCGTGCGCTTCGTCAAGCTGGGGCGACGTGTCCTCGCCGTCAAGGAGATCAAGTCCGACATCGCCGACCGCGAGTACGCGATGCTGCGCAACCTGCGCCGCCTCGACATCCCGTGCGTCGAGCCGTTCGGCGTCGTCCACGGCCGCACCGACGCCGACGGGGAGCCGCTCGACGCGTGCCTCGTCACCCGCCACCTGCAGTTCTCCCTGCCCTACCGGGCCCTCTACAGCCAGAACCTGCGGCCCGACACCGCGGTGCGTCTCATGGACGCCCTCGCCCTGCTCCTCGTCCGGCTGCACCTGCACGGCTTCTGGTGGGGCGACGTGTCGCTGTCGAACACCCTGTTCCGCCGCGACGCCGGGGCCTTCGCCGCCTACCTCGTCGACGCCGAGACGGGCGAGCTGCACCCCTCGCTGTCCAACGGGCAGCGCGAGCACGACCTGGACATCGCCCGGGTCAACATCGCCGGGGAGCTCATGGACCTCCAGGCCGGCGGCTTTCTCGAGGAGCAGGCCGACCCGTTCGAGGTGTCCGGCTCGATCATCGAGCGCTACCACGCCCTGTGGGAGGCGCTGACCGGCACGGAGCGGTTCGAGGTCGGCGACCGGTGGCGCGTCGACGAGCGGATCCGCCGCCTCAACGAGCTCGGCTTCGACGTCGACGAGCTGCAGATCACCACCGACATCGGCGGCACCGAGATCGTCATCACCCCCAAGGTCGTCGACGCCGGCCACCACTCCCGTCGCCTGCTGCGCCTCACCGGCCTCGACGTCGGCGAGAACCAGGCACGCCGGCTGCTCAACGACCTCGACGCCTACGTCGCGGCCACGGACCAGCAGGGCGTCGACGAGGAGATCGTCGCGCACGAGTGGCTCTCCAAGGTCTACGAGCCGGTCGTGCGGTCGGTGCCGCGCGAGCTCGTCGGTCGCCTCGAGCCGGCCGAGGTGTTCCACGAGATCCTCGAGCACCGCTGGTACATGAGCGAGCGTGCGGGCGGGGACGTGCCGATGGACGAGGCGGTGCGCGACTACCTGTCGACGGTGCTGCCCGCCAAGCCGGAGGAGCAGTCGGTGCTCGGGGTCGACACCGAGGAGATGCCGGTCATCAGCCGGCTGGACTGACCTCGGTCACGCCTCCGTCCCGCCTCGGTCACACCTCGGTCACGCGTCGTAGGCCCTCTCGTCGGCAGGCCCGGACAGGATCTGCCCGAAGAGCACGACGACCCACAGCAGGAACGTCACGACGTGGACCGCCGTGCACCACAGGCAGATCGAGTGGATGCGGTACAGCTCGGCCCACACGAGGTAGAGCACCATGCCGAGACCCACCGTGAGCCAGCCGAGGCGCGCCACGTCGAGCCAGCCGACCCGGCTGCGCCACGTCGAGGGCCACACCAGGGGCAGCAGCACGAGGAAGAAGACGAGCCCGAGAAGCGCGACCGGGACCCCCATGAACGTGCTCCACGCGCTCGTCGTCACCTTGGCGCAGTCGACGATGCCCCCGATGCTGCACGCGAGCGTCGCGTTGTCCGTGAAGTGCTCGACGGTCAGGTAGACCGAGACGCCGAGGCCGACCACGACGAGGGCGAGGGTCGTCGGGGCCAGCCACGGCGGGCGGACCCGCCCGCCCGGCGCACGGGTGCCGCCGGCGTGGCTGGCACGGTCGACGCGGCTCACGGCGTCACTTCTTCAGCAGGACGGAGGCCGACATGACGCCCGTCGACGTGCAGACGTTCGTCGGCTTGCCGCCGGTCAGCTGGCACAGCTGGGCCGAGATCGTGTTGATGGCCGGGGTCATCGTCCTGCCGATCGGGGAGCTCGGGTCCTTGATGCCGGCGATGATCTGGTCGTAGGTCTTGCCCTCGAGAGCGTTGGCGTCGACGGTGGCTCCGCTCGTCGCGCGGGTGCCGCCGTAGTCGATCCACGGGATGCCACCGCCGGGGTTGAACTTCTGGAACAGCTGGGCGTTCTCGCCGTCGAGGGTCTGCAGCGGCTTGCCGTCGCGGTCCTGGGTCTCGACGGCCTCGAAGGCGAGGACGTCGCTGGTGTACGTCGCCTTGGCGAACGTCCACGTCGGGGTGTCGGGGTGCACGTCGGTCGACGAGCTCGTCGTCGGGGCCAGGCCGCTGAAGCTGCCGAAGCGGGACAGCGCACCGATGAGGGCCCAGCGCTCCATGGCGCAGAACGGGCAGTACTCGGCACCGATGTAGAGGACCTTCGGCTTGCCGTCCTGCGTCAGCGGGGTGCCGCCCCGGAGCGGGGCCGGCGCACCGTTCGGGTCGGGCGCGGGCGCGGCGTCGAGGGTCGCCTGAGGCAGCGAGGTGAGCGAGGCCAGCGCGGCGTCGGCGCCGCTGGAGGCGGTGGCGGCCGGCGCCGGCGTGGGCCGGTTCGACACGGCGACCCCGACGGCCACCGCGACGATGACCACGACGACCGCGACGACGGCCGCGATGACCTGCCGGCGCTGGCGCTCCTGGCGGGCCGCCTCGGCCCGCATCTGCGCCGCGCGCGCGGCGGTCTCGGCCCTGCTGCTCTTGCCCACGTCTGCGTCCTTCGCTCGTTCCGGAGTGCCGCGACTACTACACGGCGTCGTACAACGTCGCCACTCTACCGACGTCCCCTTGAGCAGCGTCGGGCGCACCCGGTGAGTTCCCCGTCTCAGCCGGGGTGACGCCGACGACGGGAGGCCCTCGCGGTCAGGCCCTCGCGGTCAGCGACGCCGCTGGCGGGCGATCTCGTAGAGGGTGACGCCGGTGGCCAGGCCGGCGTTGAGGGACTCGACGGCCGAGCTCATCGGGATCGAGACGATCTGGTCGCAGGTCTCGCGGACGAGGCGCGACAGCCCCTTGCCCTCGGAGCCGGTGACGACGACGAGCGGCTCGGCGGCGAGCGCGAGGTCGGGCAGCTCGACGTCGCCGTCCATGTCGAGACCGAGGATGAAGAAGCCGGCCCGCTTGAACTCCTCGAGGGCACGCGTCAGGTTGCTCGCCTTGGCGACGGGTACGCGCGCCGCCGCACCGGCCGAGGTCTTCCACGCCGAGGCCGTCATGCCGACCGAGCGGCGCTCGGGCACGACGACCCCGTGGCCTCCGAACGCCGCCACGGACCGGACGATGGCGCCGAGGTTGCGCGGGTCGGTGATGCCGTCGAGCGCCACGACGAGCGGCACACCGGGGGCCTCCGGGTCGATGAGGTCCGCCGGGTCCGCGTAGTCGTACGGCGGCACCTGCAGGGCCAGGCCCTGGTGCACGCCGCCGTCGGTGAGCCGGTCGAGCTCGCCGCGCGGGGTCTCGAGGATGGCGAGGCTGCGCTCGGTCGCCAGCTTGAGGGCCTCGCGGACGCGGTCGTCGGTGTCGATCCGCGTGGCGACGTACATCGTCGCCACGGGCACGTCGGCGCGCAGCGCCTCGACGACCGAGTTGCGGCCGTAGACCATCTCGCTCGAGGTCTTGCCGCGGCTCCTCGGGCGGGACTGGCCGCGCGCAGCGGAACCGGCGGGCCCGGATCCCGAGCGCTTCGCCGCCGCCTTCGCCCGCTTGTGGGCGGGGTGGTACTCGCGGTCGGCGGCCTTGGGCGTGGGGCCCTTGCCCTCGAGGCCGCGACGGCGCTGGCCGCCGGAGCCGACCGTCGGCTTCTTGCCGCTCTTGCGGACGGCGCCGCGACGCTGGGAGTTGCCTGGCATGGGGAGTCCTTCGAGTGTGTCGGTCGGCGGTCAGTCCGCCGAGGCATCGGCGCGCTCGGGCCGCGCGAGCGACCACTGCGCGCCCGAGGGCGTGTCGGTGACGGTGATGCCCGCGGCCACGAGCGCGTCGCGGATCTCGTCGGCGCGAGCGAAGTCGCGCTCCTGGCGGGCGTGCTGGCGCGCCTCGAGCTGCACGCGCACGAGCGCGTCGAGCGCGGACTCCGCCGCCGCGTCGCTGCCACCGCGCGTGCCGCCCCAGTGGTCGGCGAGCGGGTTGACGCCGAGGACCTCGGTCATGGCGACGACGGACGCCGCCGCGGCGACCGCCGCCTCGTCGTCGGCGTCGTCGAGGGCCGTGTTGCCGGCGCGGACCGTGTCGTGGACGACGGCGAGGGCCCCGGACACGCCGAGGTCGTCGTCCATCGAGGCGACGAAGTCGGCCGGCAGGCTCGCCTCGGACGCAGCCGCCACGACGTCACCCCGGCGGGCGGCCCGCTCGAGGAACCCCTCGATGCGCTCGACCGCGGCGGCCGCCTCGTCGAGCGAGCCGGGGTGGTACTCGATCGTCGAACGGTAGTGCGCCGCAGTGAGGAAGTAGCGCAGGACGAGGGGACGCGTCGTCTCGAGCAGGTGGCGCACCTCGAGGGCGTTGCCGAGCGACTTGCCCATCTTCTGGCCCTTGACCGTGACCCACGCGTTGTGCAGCCAGTAGCGGGCGAAGCCGAGGCCGGCCGCTCGCGACTGGGCCAGCTCGTTCTCGTGGTGCGGGAAGCGCAGGTCGATGCCGCCGCCGTGGATGTCGAACTCGTCGCCGAGCCAGCGCCGGGCCATGGCCGAGCACTCGAGGTGCCAACCGGGCCGGCCCGCGCCGAACGGCGTCGGCCACGAGGCGGTCTCGGGCTCCTCGGCCTTGCGGCCCTTCCACAGCGCGAAGTCGCGGGGGTCGCGCTTGCCGCGGGGGTCGGCGTCCTCGGCCGCGACCATGTCGTCGATCGACTGGTGCGACAGCGCCCCGTACTCGGGCCACGACCGGACGTCGAAGTAGACGTCGCCCGAGCCGTCGGGGGCCGGGTAGGCGTGGCCCTTCTCGACGAGGGTCTCCATGAGGGTCACCATGTCGGGCACGTGCCCCGTGGCCCGCGGCTCGTAGGAGGCGGGCAGGACGCCGAGCGCGTCGAGGGCCTGGCTGGTCAGGCGCTCGTTGTGGTAGCTGAGGGCGAACCAGTCCTCGCCGGACTCGGCCGCCTTGCGCAGCACCTTGTCGTCGATGTCGGTGACGTTGCGCACGAGGGTGACCTCGTAGCCGTGGCCGGTCTCGAGCCAGCGGCGCAGCACGTCGAAGGCGACGGCGAAGCGGACGTGGCCGATGTGCGGGGCACCCTGCGTCGTGAGCCCGCAGATGTACATGCCCACCCTGCCGGCCTCGCGCGGCGTGAAGTCGCGCAGCTGCCGGGTGGCGGTGTCGAACAGTCGTAGGCTCACCCGCGGCAGTCTATCGGCGCGCAGGCCCCGGTCCGGACGCGTGCGGCGGTCGTCAGCGCAGCGGGACGACGAGCGCGGTGGCGAGCGCAGCGACGCCCTCGCCCCGCCCGGTCAGGCCGAGACCGTCGGTCGTCGTGCCGCTGACCGAGACCGGCGCCCCGGCCGCCGCGGAGAGGGCCGTCTCCGCCTCGTCGCGGCGGGCGCCCACCTCGGGCTTGTTGCCCACGACCTGCACCGCCACGTTGCCGACCTCGAAGCCGGCCGCGCGCACGAGCCGTGCCGCCTCCGCGAGGAGCGTGACGCCCGACGCCCCGGCGAGCTCGGGCCGCGAGGTGCCGAAGTGGGCGCCCAGGTCCCCGATGCCCGCCGCGGAGAAGAGCGCGTCGCAGGCGGCGTGCGCCGCCACGTCGGCGTCGGAGTGCCCGTCGAGGCCGCGCTCGCCCGGCCAGTGCAGCCCGGCGACCCACAGCTCGCGGTCCGAGCCCTCGGGCGCGAGCGCGTGGACGTCGACGCCGATGCCGACCCGCGGCAGGGCGGTCACCGGCCGTCCTTCCAGTCGATGGGGCCGCGGTGCACCTTGTGCGGGGCCGCCTGGGCGACGGGCTTGACGACGAGGGTGTCGATGTTGACGTGCTGCGGCAGCCCGACGGCGAAGGCGATGCAGCGGGCGACGTCGTCCGCCACGAGCGGCCGGTCCACGCCCTCGTAGACCTTGTCGGCCGCGGCCTGGTCGCCGTGCAGGCGGGTGAGGGAGAACTCCTCGGTCCGCACCATGCCGGGCCGGATGTCGACGACCCGGATGTTCTCGCCGTTGAGCTCGAGCCGCAGGGTCTCGGAGACGACCGACGTGCCGTGCTTGGCCGCGACGTAGCCGCCTCCACCCTCGTACACGCGCTCGCCGGCGATCGAGGACACGTCGACGATGGTCGCCCGGGCCGAGCGGCGCAGCAGTGGCAGCACGGCCTGGGTGACGCGCAACGCGCCGATGACGTTCGTCGCGTACATCCGCTCCCACTCGGCCGGGTCGGCGTCCTCGACCCGGGTGACGCCGAGGGCACCACCGGCGTTGTTGACGACGACGTCGCAGCGTCCGAGGGTCGCGACCCCGGCCTCGACGCCGGCCGTGTCGGTGACGTCCAGGACGAGCGCGCGGGCGGCCGGCCCGATCTTCTCGACGACGGCGTCCAGCTTCTCGCGGCGCCGGCCGGCGACGACCACGTCGAAGCCCTCCGCGGCGAGCCGCTCCGCGGTGGCCGCACCGATGCCGGTGCCGCCGCCGGTGATGAGGGCGAGGGGGCGGGTCGCGTCAGCGGTCTGCTCGGTCACGCGACCGAGGATAGGCGCTCAGTCGTTCGAGGTATCCGCGTGGCCCGGACCGCGCGCGGTCACCTCGACTCGCGCCGCGAGCAGGTGGGCGGCGGTCTCGAGGTCGTCCGGGGTGGTCACCTTGAACGCGAGCCGGTCACCGTCGACGACGAGGACCGGCTCGCCGAGGCGCTCCACGAGCCCGGCGTCGTCGGTGGCCTCGCTCGAGACGGCGTGGGCTCGCGCGAGGACGTTGCGCGCGAACCCCTGCGGCGTCTGCACGGCCCGGAGGGCGGACCGGTCCGGCGTCGCGAGGACCCGGCCGGAGGCGTCGACCTGCTTGACGGTGTCGACGACCGGGGTACCGGGCACGACGGCGACGGCCCCGGCCTCCAGGGCGGCCACCACACGGGCGAAGACCTCGGGCGGCGTCAGGCAGCGGGCGGCGTCGTGGACGAGGACGAGGTCGACCGACGCGTCGAGCACGGCCAGGCCGGCAGCGACGGAGTCGCCGCGCTCGGCCCCGCCGACGACGACGGTCACGCCGGGCACCGCGTTCACGGCGTGCTCCGCGTTCACGGCGTGCTCCGCGTGCTCGGCGTGCTCCGCGTGCTCGGCGGCGGCGACGCGGCAGGCCTCCTGCGCCTCGCCCACCCGGTCGGCGGGGGCGACCACGACGAGCTGGTGCAGGTCCGGGCACGACAACGCCCCCCGCAGGGCGTGCCCGAGGAGGGGCCGCCCGGCGAGGGGCACGAACGCCTTGGGGACACCGGCCCCCAGACGCGAACCGGAGCCGGCCGCGACGACGATGACGCCGACGCGACCGGCTCCGGTGCTGCCGTTCAGGAGAGGGCTCGCCGTCAGGAGGCGAGGACCTCGTCGAGGATCGACTCCGCCTTGTCCTCGTCGGTCTTCTCCGCGAGCGCGAGCTCGGAGACGAGGATCTGACGGGCCTTGGCGAGCATCCGCTTCTCGCCGGCCGAGAGGCCGCGGTCCTGGTCACGTCGCCAGAGGTCGCGGACGACCTCGGCCACCTTGATGACGTCGCCGGAGGCGAGCTTCTCGAGGTTGGCCTTGTACCGGCGGGACCAGTTGGTGGGCTCCTCGGTGTGCGGGGTGCGCAGGACCTCGAACACCCGGTCGAGACCCTCCTGCCCGACGACGTCGCGGACGCCGACGAGGTCGCAGTTCTCCGCGGGTACCTCAATCGTCAGGTCGCCCTGGGCGACCTTGAGCTTCAGGTAGAGCTTGTCCTCTCCCTTGATCGTGCGTGTGTTGATCTCCTCGATCAGTGCCGCCCCGTGGTGGGGGTACACGACCGTCTCGCCGACCTTGAAAACCATGTGCTGTTTTCCCCTTTCGCGACCTCCAGATTATCACGATCCGCAGCACACCGCGATCTCAGGATCTGGCATATGCGCAGGTCAGAGCCACAGTCGGTGATCCATCCGCCACCGTGCGCGTCTTGACAGAACGCCCGTGAACATGCTTCGCGCGAGCGCTTTCATCGCCGGTTCGGCGTCCGTTCGCCGTCGTCGGGGCGGCGCCGCGGCGAGCCGCCCGACCCGTGACCGGCCCCGTCGGAGGCGCGAGAGCCTTGTGCCGGTGGCGTCCCCGCGCCGTCGGAGCGGCGGGCGCGGGGTTGGCCGCAGTGGGCGGAGGCCCGCCGGTAGGCTGTGCCCCGTGAAGCGTCGATCCCTCGTGCAGACCCCCGTGCGTCGCCGTGTCTCGGCGCTCGCCGCCGGTGTCGCCCTCGCCGCCGTGACGGCCGGGTGCCAGGTCAACTCCCCGGTGCAGACGGACCAGCCGTACATCCCTGCCGACGGTGTCCCGGCGGACATCGGCCAGCTGGCCGTCCGCGACCTCGTCCTCGTCGGGGACGGCAAGGGCCAGACGGTCGTCTCCGGTTCGGCGATCAACCTCGGCGCCGACCAGATGACGGTCAGGTTCGTGCCGCAGGCCACCGAGGGCTCCAGCACGGCCCCGTCCGGCTCGGAGGTCGAGCTCGGACCGCGCGAGCAGGTCGACCTGGCGACCAAGGGACTCGAGCTGTCCGGCGTCTCCTCCAAGCCCGGCACCCTCGTGCCCGTCTCCATCACCTCGAGCACCGGCGGCACGACCGTCGTCCAGGTGCCCGTGCTGCCGGCCACCGGCTACTACTCGACCGTGACGCCCGCGCCGACCACCGCGACCACCTCGACCGGCACGGCCTGACCGGCCCGTACCGCGAGCCCGACGCGAAACCGACGGCCGCCCCGCTCCTGCGGGGCGGCCGTCGGCGTCCCACGGACCCGGCCGCCCGGCCTCTGCTCGGCTCAGCCGGCCTCGAACTTGTAGCCGAGCCCGCGGACGGTGACGATGTGCACCGGGTTGGCCGGGTCGGGCTCGATCTTGGCCCGGAGCCGCTTGACGTGGACGTCGAGGGTCTTCGTGTCGCCGACGTAGTCGCTGCCCCAGACGCGGTCGATGAGCTGCATCCGGGTCAGGACGCGACCCGAGTTGCGCAGCAGCATCTCGAGCAGCTCGAACTCCTTGAGCGGCAAGGACGCCGAGTCGCCGCGGACGCTCACGGTGTGGCGCTCGACGTCCATCCGCACCGGACCGGCCTCGAGCGTCGAGGGCAGCAGGTCCTCCGGCTCGGCGAGGCGGCGCAGGACCGCCTTGACGCGGGCGAGCAGCTCACGGCTCGAGTACGGCTTGGTGACGTAGTCGTCCGCCCCGATCTCGAGGCCGACGACCTTGTCGATCTCGCTGTCCTTGGCCGTCAGCATGATGACGGGCACCGAGGAGCGCTGGCGCAGCGCACGGCACACGTCGACGCCGGACAGGCCGGGCAGCATGAGGTCGAGCAGGACGAGGTCGGCACCGTTCTTGTCGAACTCGGCCAGGCCCTCCGGGCCGGTGTCGGCGACGGCGACGTCGTAGCCCTCCTTCTTGAGCAGGTAGGAGAGCGGGTCGGAGAACGAGACCTCGTCCTCGACGATCAGGATGCGGCTCAAGGGGTGTCCTCTTCGGGATCAGACGGGTCGAGACGGTCGGGAGATGTTCGGTAGCGGTCGGGCAGGGGGACGAACGGCGCGCACGGGACTGCCACGGATCAGGCGACGGTGCGCGACGGCCGGTCCGGCGAGCGCGCGGGCGGGGACGAGGTGGCCGGGCCCTCACCGTCGGTCACGCCGGGGAGCGAGGCGTCGGACGGCAGGGTTCGGGTCGCCACCGTCGCGGCGGGCAGGGTGATGGTGAACGTCGAGCCGCGACCGGGCTCGGACCAGACCCGGACGCTGCCGCCGTGGTTGTCGGCGACGTGCTTGACGATGGCCAGGCCCAGACCGGTGCCGCCCGTCGCCCGGGACCGGGCGGTGTCGATCCGGTAGAACCGCTCGAAGATCCGGTCCTGCTCCTCGGGCTCGATGCCGAGGCCCTGGTCGGTCACGGAGACGTCGACCGTGCCGGACGGGGTGCGGCGGACGGCGACGCCGACCCTGGTGTCCCGGTCGGAGTACGCGATGGCGTTGCCGACGAGGTTGCTGATCGCGGTCGTCACGAGCTCGGCGTCGCCCCACACCTCGCAGCCCGGGTCGAGGGAGCGGGCCAGCGTGATGCCGTTCTCCTCGGCGAGCAGCCTGCTGCGGTCGACGGCGTCCTCGGCGCACGCCCCGACGTCGACGAGGACGGGGTCCTTGACGACGTCCGCGCCCTGGAGCCGGGACAGCTCGACGATCTCCTTGACCAGACGCGTCAGCCGGGTCGACTCGACGCCGATGCGGGTGGCGAACCGAGCCACCGCCTCCGGGTCGTCGTGCGCGTCGCGGATGGCCTCGGCGAGCAGGGCGATGCCGCCGACCGGCGTCTTGAGCTCGTGGCTGACGTTGGCGAGGAAGTCGCGGCGGATCTCGTCGACCCGCGCTGCCTGGGTGCGGTCCTCGACGAGGACCAGGACGTGGTGCGCGCCGAGCGGTGCGACGCGGGCCGACACGACGATCCGGCCCTCGCCGATGCCCTTGCGCAGGGTCAGCTCGGCCTCCCGGATGACACCGTCGCGGCGCACGGCACGGGCGAGGTCGAGCAGCTCGGAGTGGACGAGCTCCTGCCCGCGGACGATGCCGTGGGCCACCGCGGCGGGTGAGTTGTTGACGACGCGGTCGGACGCGTCGAGGAGGACGCCGCTCGAGCGCAGCACGGCGATGACGTCCGAGACCCCGGGCGGCAGGGACGGTTCGGGAGCCGGGACACCCTCCGTGGCGCTCGCGCGGTCCGACAGGCGCACGGCGACCATCGCCAGGCCGCCCAGGGCGAGGCCGGCGATGCCACCGAGCGTTGCCGCGGTCGTCGGGTCCACGACACACAGCGTACGCACGGGCGACGCGCCCCCCGGACACCCCGGCGGCCCCCACGCGTGCGGTGAACCGAGTGTTCACCTGCCCGAACCCGCCCGTTCACGCACGGGTGCCACCCTCTGCGGGACAGGGCCGTGCCGGCCGTGTGTCGGCCGCCGCCCGGTGGCAGGCTGGGGGCGCCCAGAGCACCACCGCGACGGCCGGTCGACACCGCGACGGCACGGCCGGTGCACGTACGGCTAGCGACAGGACCAGCATGCGCGACCAGTTCCACGAGGACCTCGACACCATCACGGACCAGCTCGTCGAGCTGACCCGTCTGGCCGGGTCCGCCATCTCCCGCGCCACCACCGCTCTGCTCGACGCGGACGTCCACCTGGCGGAGTCGGTCATCGAGGCCGACCGCCAGCTCGACGACATCCGCATCGAGCTCGACGAGCTCTCCGTCGACCTGCTCGCGCGGCAGCAGCCGGTCGCGACGGACCTGCGCATCGTCGTCACCGCGATGCACATGAGCTCGGACCTCGAACGCATGGGCGACCTCGCCCGGCACGTCGCCAAGGTGGCGCGCCTGCGGACCCCGGACTCCGCGGTGCCGGCCGAGCTGCGCTCGCACATCCTGCAGATGGGCCAGGTCGCCGAGGCGATCGTGGCCAAGTGCGGCTCGATCATCGCGAGCAAGGACGTCGCGGCGGCCATCGCGCTCGAGAAGGACGACGACGCCATGGACGAGCTGCACCGCCAGCTGTTCGCGGCGCTGCTCGACGAGAACACGTCGTGGTCGCGCAGCGCGATCCTCGACCTGACCCTCGTCGGCCGCTACTATGAGCGGTTCGCCGACCACGCCGTGTCGGTGGCCCGACGCGTCATCTACCTCGTCACCGGTGAGTACGACCAGGCGGTCGACCACGAGGACGAGGAGGATGCAGAGGCCGTCGCCTCGATCGAGGGCGGCGCCTCCGCCTGACCGTCACGCCCCGACCCGAAAGGGCCACCTCCCGTGACGGGACGTGGCCCTTCGGCGTGGTGCGGGCGGCGTCAGCGGCCCTGGTTGGCGACGGCGGCGGCCGCTTCGGCGGCGGCCTCCGGGTCGAGGTAGCGACCGCCCCGGGTGACCGGACGGAAGGCGTCGTCGAGCTCGTAGACGAGCGGCATGCCGGTCGGGATGTTGAGGCCGGCGATGTCCTCGTCGGAGATGTCGTCGAGCGTCTTGACCAGGGCCCGCAGCGAGTTGCCGTGGGCCGCGACCAGGACGGTCAGGCCGTCGGCGAGGTCGTTCTGGATCTCGTTCTCCCAGTAGGGAAGCATCCGTGCCACGACGTCCTTGAGGCACTCGGTGTCCGGCATCGCGTCACCGATGCCGGCATACCGCGCGTCGTGCGTCTGGGCGAACTCGTCCTCGGGGTCGATGGGCGGCGGCGGCACGTCGTAGGACCGACGCCACAGCATGAACTGCTCCTCGCCGTACTGCTCGAGGGTCTGCTTCTTGTTCTTGCCCTGCAGCGCGCCGTAGTGCCGCTCGTTGAGGCGCCAGTCCCGCTTGACGGGGATCCAGTGGCGGTCGGCGGCGTCGAGCGCGAGGTTGGCCGTCGTGATGGCCCGGCGCAGGACCGACGTGTGCACGATGTCGGGCAGGATCCCGGCCTCCGCGAGCTGCTGCCCGGCCCGCACACCCTCGGCGCGCCCCTTGTCGGTGAGGTCGACGTCGACCCAGCCGGTGAAGAGGTTCTTGGCGTTCCAGTCGCTTTCGCCGTGACGGACGAGGACGAGCGTATAGGTCATGCGAGGCAGCCTAGCGACGCCGCCTCAGCCCTCGGCGGACCCGTCCAGCAGGTGACGGAAGGCCTCGAGGTTGCGCGTGGACTCGCCGCGCGAGACCCGCCAGGCCCATTCCTTCTTCATCGAGCCGAGGAAGCCGAGGGCGAGCAGCTCGTTGAAGGCGTCGTCGCTGGCGGCCAGGACGACGCCGAAGAGCTGGTCGAGGTGCTCGGCGTCGAGGGCGGCGGTCGGCACCTCCCCGCGCAGGTAGACGTCGCCGTCGGTGTCGATGGCGTACGCGACCCCTTGGAGGCGAAGGTTCTTGCGCAGCAGGGTCCGGTAGAACGCCTCGTGGTTCTCGTCCGGGTTGCGGATGACGAAGGCGCTGACGCTCGTCGTGCGGTCGCGGACGAGGAGCGAGACGACCGTCCTGAGCTTCTTCTCGCCCGGCAGCGTGACGACGTACTCACCGTCGCGGCCGCCGAGCTCCCACTCGAGGTCGACGGAGTCGAGGTAGCCGCGCAGCCCTGCCTCGGCATCGGGGCGCAGGCCCCCTGCCGGGGCGTTCACGGGATCACGGCCGTCGGCACGTCGGCAAGGCTCACGGCCTCGTCCACGGACGGCTCGGCGGTCTCGGGCGCGTCGCTGCGGGCTCGCATGGCCTGACGGTACGCGTCGAGGAGCCGGTCCGTCGTCGCACCCCAGCCGAACCCGGAGGCGTGCCGCACCGCCCGGCGGCTGAGCTCGCTGCGCCGGGCGTCGTCGAGCAGGAGGGCATCGAGCGCGTCGGCCCACTCCCCCGTGCCGTGGCCGGGCACGAGGACGCCGGCGTCGCCCACTGCGGTGGGCAGGCCACCGACGTCGGCCGCGACGACCGGTGTGCCGCAGGCCTGCGCCTCGATCGCCACGAGGCCGAAGGACTCCGAGTGGCTAGGCACGGCGACGACGCTGGCCGCGCGGTACCAGCGGGCCAGCTCGGGGCGCGCGACCGGCGGGACGAAGCGCACGACGTCGGCGATGCCCAGTGCGGCGGCGAGCTCCTCGAGGTCGCGGGGACGCGCGAGGCCGGAACCGCTCGGGCCGCCGAGGACGGCGACGGTGAGCCGTTGGCGCCGCGTCGGGTCGCGACGCACCAGCTCGGCGGCCGCGCGGACGAGGACGTCGGGCGCCTTGAGCGGCTGGATACGACCGACGAAGAGCAGCAGGTGCCCCTCGACGGGCAGGCCGAGCTCGCACCGCGCCTGCAGCCGGTCGCCGGGGGTGAAGGTCGACAGGTCGACGCCCGGCGGCACGACCGAGACCTTCGCCGGCGGCGCGTCGTAGAGCTCGACGAGCTCGCGGGCCTCGTCGTCGGTGTTGGCGACGAGCCGGTCCGCAGCCTCGACGACCTGCACCTCGCCGATCTCGCGACCCCGCGGCTCGGGGGTGTCGCCGTCGGCCAGGTGCAGGTTCTTGACCCGGGCCATGGTGTGCATGGTGTGGACGAGGGCGACGCGCCAGCGGTCGGCGGCCAGCCACCCGACCTGGCCGGAGAGCCAGTAGTGCGAGTGAACGAGGTCGTAGTGGTCCTCCGGCACCGAGAGCCCGGCGTGCATGATGCCGGCCGAGAACGCACAGAGCTGGCCGGGCAGGTCCTCCTTCGACAGCCCCTCGTACGGGCCGGCGGTGACGTGCCGGACCCGGACGCCGGGGACGAGGTCGGCCTCGACGGGGATGTCTCCCGTCGTGCGCCGGGTGAAGATGTCGACCTCGACGCCGCGCGCCGCCAGCTCCCTGGCCGTCTCGGCGACGTAGACGTTGAGCCCGCCCGCGTCGCCGGTGCCGGGCTGCTCCAGCGGCGAGGTGTGCACGGTGATCATCGCGACCCGCTTCGGATCGGCCTCCATCGGCATCCCTTCGTCCCGCAGCACCTGCTCGCCTGCTCTCCCCCGACTCAACCACACGCCCGATTCGATGTATTCCACGATCATGGACGACCGTCGGACCCGATCGACCCGGGCCGTAGGCTGCGGGCGTGGCCGGCCGCGTACGCCCCGTCGGGACCATCACCCGGGGCACGACGAACCCCAACCGGCTCCGACGCTGCGACCGCTGGATCGCCGGCCCGCACGCCTGGCGGCTGCGCAGGAGCCCCACGCCACCCGTCGTCGTCGACCTCGGCTACGGCGCGTCGCCCATCACCGCGGTCGAGCTGCACGACCGGCTCCGGCAGGTGCGCCCCGACGTCCGGGTCGTCGGCATCGAGATCGACCCGCAACGCGTGGCCGCCGGGCGGCTGCTCGAGCGTGACGGGCTGGCGTTCCGCCTCGGTGGCTTCGAGGTGCCCCTCGACGGCGGCGCCCGACCGACCGTCGTGCGCGCCTTCAACGTGCTGCGCCAGTACGCCGAGGACGAGGTGTCCGACGCGTGGGCGCTCGTCCGGTCGCGCCTTGCACCCGACGGCCTGCTCGTCGACGGCACGTGCGACGAGATCGGGCGCCGCGCCGCGTGGGTCGCCGTCGAGGCGTCGGGGCCGGTCAGCCTGACGCTCTCGCTGCGGCTCGGCGGGCTCGAGCGCCCGTCGGACGTCGCCGAGCGCCTCCCGAAGTCGCTCATCCACCGCAACGTGCCGGGCGAGCGCGTCCACGCGTTCCTCGCCGACCTCGACGTCGCCTGGGCACGCAGCGCTCCACAGTCGTCGTGGGGCGCCCGCCAGCGGTTCCTCGCGGCCGCCCGCGAGATGCGCGACCGGTGGCCGCTGCTCGACGGGCCCTCGAGATGGCGCCTCGGCGAGCTCACGGTGGCGTGGGAGGCCGTCGCCCCGGCCTGAGCCCTCACCGGGTCCTCCCATGATTCTCACAGGGTCGCCTTTCCGCCCCGTACGTCCGCCCCCGCGTAGCATGAGCGCCATGTCGCAGGGCGGCATGGCTGCGTGGGGGCGGGGTCGTGCGGTGAGCTTCTACGCACTCGACGACGAGGGTGTGGCTGCTGTGGCGAGGTTCGTCGCAGACGGCTGGGCCCACGACGAGTACGTGGTGTCGATCTGCACTCCGCGACTTCGGCGACGCGTAGAGGGCGCGCTCGCCACCTTGGGCTGCGATCCTGCCGCCGAGGAGGGGACGCGCTACCGGCCGCTCGACCCCGATGCGTCCATCGCCGACCTCGTCGTCGACGGCTCCCTCGACGTCGACGCGTTCTGGAACATGGTGCTCGCGCTCGTCGACCCACAGGTCGACGGCGGCCGCCCGGTGCGCGTGTTCAGCGAGACGATCTCGCTGTTGTGGCAGCGCGGGCTCGTCGAGGCCGCCGTCGAGCTCGAGGTGCTGTGGGCCGAGGCCATGGACGTCTACGGCTTCCAGCTCGTCTGCGCCTATCCCGGGGGCATGGCCGAGCACGCCGACGTCGTCGACGTCGCCCGCATCACCGCCCTGCACACCGACCTGCAGGTCGACGCCGGCACCGACCCGGACGGGTCGGCAGCGCCGGGCCCCCTCGGCACCATCGGCACCATCGGCACCGGCGGAGCCGACGGTACGGCGCGCAGGGCGGTGCTCAGCCTGACCCACGCCTTCTCGCAGGTGTACCAGCCCGTCCCCGAGTCGGTACCGGCCGCGCGCCACTTCGTCCTCGACGTCCTGCGTTCGTGGGGCCACCAGGGGTTGGTGGCCGACGCGGCCCTCATCGTCTCCGAGCTGGCGACCAACGCCCTGTCCCACGCCGTCACGCCGTTCCGCGCGGTGGTCCAGCGCCTCGACGGGGGTGTACGGATCGCCGTCGAGGACGCGACCGACGCCCCGCTCGAGCGGCGCGAACCGTCCCTCGACGCCGTGGGCGGGCGCGGCGTCGACATCGTCGAGGCGCTCTCGGGCACGTGGGGATCACAGATGCTGCCGGGCGGCAAGGTGGTCTGGGCCGACCTCGACCTGCCCTGACCCTGTCTCTTATACACATCTGACGCTGCCGACGACGGA
>NZ_JBPGXG010000089.1:0-19600 GCF_056755255.1 Monashia sp. HAY1-5C
GACCTGGGGGTGGAGGCCGTCGTGCTGCTGACGAACAACCCGCGCAAGGTCCAGGCGTTGCGCCACCTGGGCCTCGACGTCGTGGCCGTGGAGGGGCTGCACGGTCCGGTGGGTCGCGACAACGAGCAGTACCTCATCACCAAGCGCGAGCGCCTCGGCCACGACATCCCGACCGGTGGCGGCCCGGTGCCCGGGCGGCACCCACAGCAACACCGACAGCACCATGAACACGGACAGGAGACGGCATGAAGGACGGCGCCCCCACCATCAGGACCGACGGGCGGGGCCTGCGCGTCGCCGTCGTCGCCGCGAGCTGGCACCAGACGGTCATGGACGGGCTGCTCGACGGCGCCCGCCGGGGCCTGCGCGACGCCGGGGTCGAGCACGTCGACGTCGTGCGGGTGCCGGGCACCTTCGAGCTACCGGTCGCCTGCGCGCGACTCGCGGAGTGGTACGACGCCCTCGTGGCCCTCGGCGTCGTCATCCGCGGCGGCACGCCACACTTCGAGTACGTCTGCCAGGCGGCGACCGCCGGGCTGACCGACGTCGCGGTCCGAACCGGCACGCCGGTCGGTTTCGGCGTGCTGACCTGTGACGACGAGCAGCAGGCCCTCGACCGCGCCGGCCTGCCCGGTTCGGCCGAGGACAAGGGGCACGAGGCGGCCACCGCGGCGGTCGCCACCGTCGTCGCCCTCGCGCGCGTGGCGCCGCCCGGAGCCGGAGGCAGCGGGGGCCCCCGCGTCGTCCCGGCGGCCCGGTCCGCCACGGAGTGAGCGGGGTCGGGGCGGTGAGCACGGCCCCCGTACGCTTGGGCCTCGTGAAGACCTTCGAACAGCTGTTTGCCGAGCTCGCCGACAAGGCGGCGACGCGGCCCGAGGGCTCGGGCACCGTCGCGGCCCTCGACGCCGGGGTGCACGCCATCGGCAAGAAGATCGTCGAGGAGGCCGCCGAGGTGTGGATGGCCGCGGAGCACCAGACCACGGACGAGGCCGCCGAGGAGATCAGCCAGCTGCTCTACCATCTGCAGGTCCTCATGCTCGCCAAGGGCATCTCGCTCGACGACGTGTACGCGCACCTCTGAGGCGCGGGCCGCTCACCGCCACAACGACTTCCGAGGACCACCCATGCTCCGCATCGCCGTGCCCAACAAGGGCTCCCTGTCCGAGGCGACCGTCGACATGCTCCGCGAGGCGGGCTACCGGACGCGTCGCGACACCAAGGAGCTCGTCGTCACCGACCACGACAACGACGTCGAGTTCTTCTACCTGCGCCCCCGCGACATCGCCGTCTACGTCGGCTCCGGCACCGTCGACGCCGGTGTCACCGGCCGCGACCTGCTGCTCGACTCCGGCTCCGGCGCCATCGAGGTCATGACGCTCGGGTTCGGCGCGTCGACGTTCCGGTACGCCGCACGCCCGGGGCACGTCGCGTCGATCGAGGAGATCGCCGGCAAGCGCGTCGCCACGTCGTACGCCGGGCTCGTGCGCTCGGACCTCGAGCGGCGCGGCGTGACCGGAGAGGTCGTGCGTCTCGACGGTGCGGTCGAGACCGCGATCACCCTCGGCGTCGCCGACGTCATCGCCGACGTCGTCGAGACCGGCACGACGCTGCGCCAGCAGGGCCTCGAGGTCTTCGGCGAGCCGATCCTGCACTCGGAGGCCGTCCTCGTGCGCGGGGACCGGCCCGGAGAGGACCAGGCCGTCGCGGTCCTCCAGCGTCGCCTGGCCGGCGTCATCACCGCCCGCACCTACGTCATGCTCGACTACGACTGTCCGCGCGAGCTCGTCGACCGGGCCACCGAGCTGACGCCCGGCCTCGAGTCACCGACGGTGTCGCCGCTGCAGGACGAGGCCTGGGTCGCCGTCCGCGCGATGGTGCCGCAGGTGGGGCGCAACCGCCTCATGGACGAGCTCTACGACCTCGGGGCGCGAGCCATCCTCGTCACCGACATCGCCGCGTGCCGGCTGTGAGCGACGACCCCGCCCCCGTCGCCCCGCACCACGAGGGTGACGCGCTGGCGCCGTTCCGCCCGCGCCGCGGACGGGTCGTCGCCCTCGTCGCGGTGTGGGGCTCCCTCGTGCTCTTCGGCGCCATCGCACTGCTCATGCCGGCCCAGACCATCGGTCACTGGGGCCTCGTCGACCGTCTCATGCTCTTCGGCCTCGGCGTCGTCCTCGCCGCGGTCGCGTGGCGCTACGCGACGATCGTCGCCGTGCCGAGCCGTGACGGGCTCGTCGTGCGCAACCTCGTCGTGACCCGGACGCTCGAGTGGGCGGAGGTCGTCGGCGTGCAGTTCGGCGGCGGTGAGCCCTGGGTCAGCCTCGACCTCGAGGACGGTGACACCGTGGCCGTCATGGCGATCCAGAAGGCCGACGGCGACGTCGCCGGGCACGAGGCCTCGCGGCTCGCGGCGCTCGTGCAGGCGTTCGGCGAGGCCCGGGAGCCGGGGCAGGGAGAGCGACCGTGACCGACGTGACGCCGGTCGACCCCTCGCCGGAGCACCTGCGCCACGCGCTCGGGCACTTCGCGACCGGGGTCACGATCGTCACCGGATACGCGGCCGACGGCGAACCGGTCGGTTTCGCGTGCCAGTCCTTCGCCTCGGTGTCCCTGCGCCCGCCGCTCGTCCTCTTCTGTGCCGACCACCGCGGGCGGTCCTGGCCGCGGATGCGCGACCAGGCACGCTTCACCGTCAACGTCCTCGAGCACGAGCAGCGTGACGTCGTGGCCCGGTTCGGCTCGAGGGCGGGACGTCGCTTCGACGGGCTGGAGTGGACACCCTCCGAGCACGGCGGTCCGAGCCTCCCGGGGGCCATCGTCCGCGTGCACTGCACCGTGGAGCAGGTGCACGTGGCCGGTGACCACGACGTCGTCATCGGTCGCGTCCGCGGCCTCGAGGACGGCGAGGCCGGCCGGCCGATGCTCTTCTACCGGGGCCGGTTCACGGTCACCGAGCGGCGTGGCAGCTCTGCCCGCGACGACGCAGCCGAGCCGATGGACGACTACTGGGGCTGAGCCCTGCAGGCACCGCAGCGCCGGCGGCCGTCGGTACGGCACGGTCCCGGACGGCATCGAGGAGGTCCACGGACCCGAGGACCCAGCCGACGCCGAGCCGGGCGAGACGCCGAGCGCCGGGCGGGTCACCCTCGCGGCGCTCAGCATTGCTCCGTGTGGCGAGTCACCATCCGTGCCGCGCCAGCCGGCTCATGCCGTGGAGCAATGCTGAGCGGTCGGGGTGTCCCGATCCCGCTGAGGGCGTCATCGCGCCGAGGCGCGACTCAGGCGAGCACCTTGTACGTGACGACGAGGCGCACCTGGCCGATGTCGTAGTCGTTGGTGTAGTAGGCGTTGGGGACGTAGAGGGTTGCCTCCACCTGACGCGTCGAGCTGACCAGACCAGCAGGCGACACCGACCCGATCGTGCGCCAGGCGTTGGACGTTCCGGTGATGATCTCCGGTGCGAAGGTGTAGTCGACGGTGCCCCATCGCGTGAAGCCGGCGCCCAACCGGGACGGCGCCAGGGAGTTGCCGTAGCTCTCGATCCTCAGGGAGGTGTAGCTGAAGGCCGCCGGCGCGGTGAAGCGGTACGTGGCGCCGGCGATCTGGAAACCGTCCCAGTCGAGGCTGCAGGTGTTGTGCAGCCACACACCGTAGGGGGCGAAGTCCGACATGGCGGGGTCGGCATCCGCGCAGTACCCGCCCTCGCTCCCCCCGGCGACGGAGAACTGGGAGCCGTACTTCGTCACGACGGTGCTCTTCGTCACCAGCCTCTTGCTGCTGACCGTGACGGTGTACCGGGCGCTGGTGCGGCGGTTGCCCGCGGCATCCTGCGCGGTGAGCGTCCAGTAGTACGTCCCCGCGCCCACGAGGTAACCGGCGCTGTTGCGGCCGTTCCATGCCAGGGTGGTCCGTCCCGCGCCCCGGCTGCCCGAGACGGTGCGGACGACGGTGCCGGAGCTGTTGCGGACGGTGAGGGTCATGCCGGCGGCCTCGTCGAGCGTGAAGGCGGGCGAGAACGTGTCGCGGTAGCCGTCCGGGTAGGGGTAGAACCCCGAGCCGCTGCCGGTGATGGACGACATCGTGGGCGCAGCCAGGTCGACGCGCACGGGTGCGGTGGCCGAGCCGCGGAGCGTGCCCGCGCTCGTGGCCCGGCTCGTGACGAGCTCGAGGCGGTAGGTCCCGCTCGCTGCCCGGGCGCCCCCGTTCAGCAGGCCGTTCCAGACGAACGTGTGGCTTCCGGCGGCCTGGCTGCCCAGGCTCGCCGGGCCGCGCACGACGGTGCCTGCCGCGTTGCGCACCAGGTAGGTCACCGACTCGGTGTCCGGCAGGTAGTAGGTGGCCTTCGTCGAGTCCGAGCGGCCGTCGGCGTTCGGGCTGAAGACGCTCGGGCTGACCGCGGTGAACCTCGGGTGCAGGGACAGGTTGGTGAAGGTCACGACGGGGGAGGACGGTCCGGCGCACGCCCCGGCCGACGAGCAGCCGACGGCCTTGAGCGAGTGGGCTCCGTCGCTCAGCGCGCTGACCGGATAGGTCAGCGTGTAGGGGGCGCTGGTGTCCAGGCCCCGTCGGACGCCGTCGACGAGGAAGGCCACTGCGCCACCCGGCGCGGTGGCGGTGAACGTCGCGCTGCCAGAGACCGTCTGCGACGGCTTGGGCGAGGTCACGACCGGTGCCGCGTTGGCCAGGGTGACCGTCAGCCGGGCCGGCGTCGGGTTGCACAGGTCCTTGAGGCTGCAGTCCGCAGCGCTGATCGTGTGCACGCCGTTGGGCAGACCCCAGGTGGTCCACACGGTGCTGGCCGAACCGCCGGTGGTGGGGACCGGAGCGCCGAGTGGGGAGCCGTCGACGACGAAGCGGACCTTGGCCGCCGAGGAGGCGGCCGTGATCGTGACCTGCCCGGTGACCGCCGACTCGTTCGCGGGGGCGGTGACCGCGGGCAGCGAGTCGGGGCGCAGGGCATCCATCGCAGCCCGGAAGTCGACCTGGCCCGCGCCCAGCCCGAGGCCGGTGTAGCCGTGCGCCGAGCCGACGATGGCGGCGCGGACGTCCGCCGCGCTCACACCGGGACGCAGAGACCAGAGCAGGGCGGCCTCGGCCGACACCAGCGGCGTGGAGAAGGACGTGCCGTCGGCGGTGTCGTAGCTCTGCTGGAAGAAGGCGCTGCCGGCGGTCGGCGCGGTACTGGTGATCGACGTGCCCGGCGCCGCGACGGTCACCCACGGGCCGTACTGGGAGAAGGACGCGCGGTGGCCTGCCGCGTCGGTCGCCCCCACGGCGACGACGCCGGGGTAGGCGGCGGGATAGCTGGGCGTCGTGCTGCCGTCGTTGCCGGCCGCGGCGACCACGAGGACCCCCTTGCCCACCGCGTAGGCGACGGCGTCGGACTCGACCTGCGCGGGGGACTGGCTGCCGAGGCTGAGGTTGATGACGTTCGCGCCGTGGTCGGCGGCCCAGACGATGCCCGCGGCCTCCGCGTCGGACCAGACCTGACCGGAGGCGTCGGCGACCTTGACCGCCATCACGCTCGCTCCCATGGACGCGCCGGCGATCCCGATGCCGTTGTCGGCGGTCGCGGCGGCGACGCCGGCGACGAAGGTGCCGTGCCCCACGGCGTCGCTGACGTCCGTCCCGCTGTCGACCGCGTTGTACGAGTCGGTGACCCGACCCGTGAGGTCCGGATGGAGCACGTCGACGCCGCTGTCGACGACGGCGACGCGGACGCCGGCGTCACCGCGGTGCACGTCCCACGCGCTCGGGGCGGTGATCGCGTCGAGGTACGGCGCGGTCGCCGAGTAGCTCGGGTCGTCGGGAAGGAAGCTGAGCGTCTTGCGACCCACGACATCGACCCGGGTGACGTCGGAGCGTCTCCGCAGCTTCGCCGCGAACCCGTCGGCGGCAGCCTTCGGCACCTCGACCGAGAAGGTGCCCAGCTGGCGCAGCACCCGGCGCTGCGTCGCACCGTCCGCCGTGGCGGCGCGAACGACATCGGCCAACGAGGAGGTGTTGACCCGTGCCCCACCGCGGACCTTCACCGAGAGGACCACCTTGCCGGGGTCGCGCCGGACGGCCAGGCTTCTGAGCCGGGCGTCGGCGCCGGGGCGGTCGGAGCCGGGGCCCTTGGCGGACTGGGCGTGCAGCTGGCGCAGCCGCTCCTGCTTGGTCACAGGTGGCGAGGGGTTGTCCCCCGCGGCGAGGGCGGCCGTGGCAGGAGCCCAGACCAGCCCCAGGACCACGACAGCAGACATGACAGATCGGCGGTGCAGCACGCCCATGGAACCCCTTTGACAGCCCGCCGGAGCTCGGTCGTCGAGCAGGGCGAGAACCCGCCCGAGCGGAACAGCAACGGGCCGAGGGGAAACCTAGCCTGCGACGAGCGCCCGGGGAGCAGAATGGGCGAAATGCGCCTTTGTCAGCGCGGGAGACGGCGTAGGTGCTGACGGCGGCGCGCCACCTGCGCCTGCAGAGGTCGCACCGGGGTACGTGCGCGGGTACCGTCGAACGATGAGCGACGGACCCGCGGAGGACCGCGTCGAGGCGCGCGCAGAGCTCCTGCCGGAGGAGCAGGCCGCGGGCAGCGACGACCCCGAGACCCAGGCACGGGCCATCCTCGCCGAGTCGGACGAGCGCACCGAGGATCCCGAACGCACACGACACGAGTCCACCCAGACGCCGGACGAGCACTGACGCGACGGCGCACCGGCGTCACCGGCTCCGGCGAGGCCCGCGGCCCCGGTCACCCTCTGCCCGGGCTGTCCGGACGTGCCAGGGGCCCGGCGTCACGCACGTGCGCCACCTGCCACGGTGAGGCGACGTAGAGGGCCGCGCCGACCACGGCCACCGCGGTCCCGACCACGCAGACCCGGACCAGCACCGCGACGGTCCGGACCCGGAGCCGGCGCCGGACGAGGGCGAGCACAGCGAGTCCGGCCAGAGCACCGGCGGTGTTGACGACGATGTCGGTGGTGTCCGACCTCCCCACACCGAGAACGTACTGCGCGAGCTCCAGGGCCAGGCTGGCCCCCGCTGCGGTTGGAGCGACCGTCCGTCCCGGTCGCTCCCGGCGCAGGAGACCCAGGTACACGCCGAACGGGACGAAGAGCAGGAGGTTCGCCGCGACCTCGGACGGCGCGCTGGCACCGGCCTGCCGGGTCGCCACGAACGGAACGAGCTTGACGACGCGCTCGCTGCCGGTCCACGGGACGTCGAGCTTCCACAGCACGGCCCACCCGAGGAGGGCGAGGTAGAGGGCGAACAGCGCGCCGAGGCGGCGTCGGCCCGTCATTGCTGCATCCGGGGGTCGTGCGACGGGTCGCTGAACATCGCCGGGCAGCCACGCTCGCCGGCATCGGCGCGGAGCTCGTAGTGCCAGGGCTCGTTGGCGTAGACCTGGCACAGGCCGTATTTCGCCCCGTGCTGCGAGAGCCACGTGGTGGCGTCGAGCTCCCCGACGTCGACCGCCTCTCCCGCGACGTGGGGGGACGCGGCTGCGTCGGCGACCCAGCGGGAGGCCTCCGCACCCGTGCCGTACCTGGTGACCGCCTCGTCGCGCAGCCGGTCCTGGTAGGCCGCCGAGCGCCAGCCGCTGTTGACGAAGATCGTGACCCCCTGCCGCTCGGCAGCCGTCGTGGCCCTGCGGAGGGCGCGGACCAGGGCCGGGTCGAGCTTGCTCAGGGCCGGGAACCCGGTGTCGAACGCCGTGACACCGTCAGGGAGCCGACCGTCCGCGACGCCGAGTCCGTGCGTGTCGCCGGTCAGCTCACCGGGCGCGTGGAGGGAGGCAGTCGCTCGGATGCGCTCGTAGGAGGCGTGCACGGACGGCTCGGCAACCCCGGGTGGTGCTGCCGACCCATCGGCCGGCGCGCGGCAGGCGGTGACGCCCACCAGCACGATGACGATGCCGAGGACGGTGGGCAGGGCCGACCGACGGCGGTGCCGTCGCGCCGAGGAGTGCTGGAACGGGAACATGCCGTCCAGCCAAGCCCGGGCCGCGTTGCCGGCGCGTATGCCGTTTTCGATACGCGGACGATAGGGGCGCGGTCCCTATCCTTGGCGCATGCGCGTGTTGGTCGTCGAGGACGAGCCCCTGCTCGCAGGAGCCATCCGTGACGGCCTGCGGCTGGAGGCGATCGCGGCCGACACGGCCGGGGACGGCGACCTCGCCCTGGAGCTGCTGGCCGTCAACGCGTACGACATCGCCGTGCTCGACCGCGACGTCCCCGGACCCAGCGGCGACGAGATCGCCAGGCACATCGTCGAGTCCGGTGCCGGGACGCCGATCCTCATGCTGACGGCGGCCGACCGCATCGAGGACAAGGCCTCGGGCTTCGAGCTCGGCGCCGACGACTACCTCACCAAGCCGTTCGAGCTGAGGGAGCTCGTGCTCCGCCTCCGGGCGCTCGACCGCCGGCGCACCCACAGCCGACCACCGGTGCGCGAGATCGCAGGTCTGAGGCTCGACCCGTTCCGCCGCGAGGTCTACCGCGACGGTCGGTACGTCGGCCTCACCCGGAAGCAGTTCGCGGTGCTCGAGGTCCTCGTGGGTGCGGACGGCGGTGTCGTCAGCGCCGAAGAGCTGCTCGAGCGGGCCTGGGACGAGAACGCCGACCCGTTCACCAACGCCGTCCGCATCACGGTCTCGGCGCTGCGCAAGCGACTCGGCGAACCGTGGGTCATCGCCACGGTTCCCGGCGTCGGCTACCGCATCGACGCAGGGCCGGACGCCGGTCGGGGCGGTCCGGGTGCCTAGGCCGCCGGGCCTGAGCGTCCGCCTCAAGCTCACGCTCAGCTACACGGGCTTCCTCATGGTCGCGGGCACCTTGCTGCTGGCGACGGTCTGGGTCTTCCTCCTGCGCTACGTGCCCGAGCACACACGCACCGGTCCGGGCCTGCCGGGCCCCTTCACCCCGACGCGCTCCGACCTCCTCGATGCGTTCACGCCGCGCGCCGTCCAGGCGCTGACGTTCCTTCTCGCGTTCGGCCTCGTCGGGGGGTGGCTGCTTGCCGGACGGATGCTGGCGCCCCTGAGCCGGATCACCGAGGCGACCCGCGTCGCGGCCACCGGCTCGCTGGCGCACCGGGTCCGGCTCGAGGGCCGCAGCGACGAGTTCCGTGAGCTCGCAGACGCCTTCGACACCATGCTCGCGCGGCTCGAGGCACACGTCGCCGAACAGCGGCGCTTCGCCGCCAACGCCTCGCACGAGCTGCGCACCCCCCTCGCGATCACCCAGACCCTCCTCGAGGTGGCCCGCAAGGACCCGGACCACGACCACGGGCAGCTCGTCGGACGGCTCCTCGACCTCAACGCCAGGGCAGTCCGGCTCACCGAGGCGCTGCTCCTGCTCAGCCGGTCCGGCCAGCGCTCCTTCACCCGGGAGGAGGTCGACCTGTCACTGCTCGCGGAGGACGCCGCCGAGACGCTGCTCCCGCTGGCAGAGGAGCGTGGTGTCGCCATCGAGACCTCGGGCGACACCGCCCCGACGCTCGGGTCGCCGGTGCTCCTGCAACAGATGACGACGAACCTCGCGCACAACGCGATCGTCCACAACCTGCCTCGGGGCGGCACGGTGTGGGTCACGACCAGCGCGCCGACCGAGGGGAGCGTCGTGCTCACCGTCGAGAGCACCGGTGAGCACCTCGACGCCGCCCTGGTCGGCACGCTCGCCGAGCCCTTCCAACGCGGGGCCGGACGCACGCGAACCGAGCACGCCGGTGTCGGCCTCGGCCTCGCCATCGTGGACAGCATCGTCCGGGCACACGACGGGACCCTCACGCTCACCCCGCGTCCGGGTGGCGGACTGCACGTCGCCGTCCGGCTGCCTGCCGCCGGGGCTCGCCCGCGCCATCCCCACCAGGCCTCGGGGACCTCCGCGTCATCGTGCGAGACGTGAGTGCCGTGGCAAGGGCCGGCCCCGCTCAACCGGTGGCGGTCCGGCTCACTCGGACCGACCAGATTCGTGCTCGTGGGCGATCACGTGCATGACCGCGTTGATCAGGGCCAGGTGGGTGAACGCCTGCGGGAAGTTGCCCAGGTGGCGACCGGTGTGGGTGTCGATCTCCTCGGCATAGAGCTCGAGCGGCCCGGCCAGCGACAGCAGCTTGGCGCACAGCTCGTGAGCTCGCCGGTGCTGCCCGATCTCGGACAGCGCCGACACGAGCCAGAACGAGCAGATCGTGAAGGTGCCCTCCTTGCCGGAGAACCCGTCATCGGTCTCGTCCACCCGGTACCTCAGCACCAACCCGTCCTCGGTGAGCTCGTCGGCGATCGCGAGCACCGTCGCCCGGATCCGCGGGTCGTCGGACGGAAGGAACCGCACCAGCGGCGCCAGGAGCAGCGACGCATCGAGGGCGTCGGTCCCGTAGTACTGGGTCAGCACGCCGCGATCGTCGACGCCGTGTTCGAGGACGTCCGCCTTGATCTCGTCGGCGGCCAGCCGCCACTGGGAGGCCTCGGCCTCCTGCCCGATCATCGCGGCGAGGCGCGCACCGCGGTCGGCCGCGACCCAGCACATGATCTTCGAGGAGGTGAAGTGCTGCAGCTCGCCGCGTACCTCCCAGATGCCCGCGTCCGGCTCCCGCCAGTGCTTGAGGGCCGCCTCGACCTGCTTGCCGAGGATCGGCCAGATCCGCCCGTCCAGGTGGTCGGCGACCTTCGAGTGCAGGTACACGGAGTCGAGGAGCGCGCCCCAGACATCGTGCTGCACCTGCGAGTGGGCGGCGTTGCCGACGCGCACCGGCCGTGAGCCGGCGTACCCGGGCAGGTGGTCGAGCGTCGACTCGGAGAGGTCGCGCTCTCCACCGATCCCGTACATGATCTGCAGGTCGTCGTCACGCTCGGCGACGTCGGCGATGAACGAGAAGAAGTCGACTGCCTCCCAGTCGAACCCGAGCGAGTACATGCCCCACAGGGCGAACGTCGCGTCACGGATCCAGGTGAAGCGGTAGTCGTAGTTGCGTGCGCCCCCGACGGTCTCCGGTAGCGACGTCGTCGCGGCCGCCGCGATGGCTCCGGTCGGGGCGTACGTCAGTCCCTTGAGCGTCAGGGCGCTTCGCTGCAGGTAGCTGCGCCACGGGTGGTCGGGGAAGCGGCCGCGCGCGAGCCAGTGCTGCCAGTGGTGTGCCGTCCACTCGAGCCGGTCGTGCGCCTCGGCGCTGGTCAGCGGTGGCGGGACGGCCCCCCACGAGAGGGCGAGAAAGCGCTCGTCGCCGGCCTTGAGCAGCGTCCGGGCCGTGGCCTGCCCGCCCTCGAAGCCGAGACGAAGATCCGTCGTCAGCGTCACCGACACGTCGGACCCCTCGGCCGATGCGCGCCCCTGGTGGTAACCGCGGTCGGTGTACTCCCATCGCGCCGTCCGACGGCCGTAGTCGAGCACGGGCTCGCACTCCATCACCAGCTGCACCTCGCCCGACACGCAGCGGATGTTGCGCAGGAGCGTGTGCTCGGAGTCGTAGTCCACGGGCGTGCGCTGGTGCTTCAGGGACACCCCGTCGTCGTGGTGCCACGGACCGATGAGCAGGACGTCCCGGACGATGATCCACCCTGTCGGGGTGCCCCAGCTCGTCTCGAGCACCATCGTCCCCGGTAGGTAGCGGCGTGCCGACGGCACGCTCACGTCCGAGGGCCCCAGGCGGAAGCGCCCCGAGTGCCGCCCGAGCATCGCGCCGAAGACGCTCGGGGAGTCCAAGCGCGGCAGGCACATCCAGTCGACGTCCCCGCCGGGAGCCACGAGCGCCGCCACCTCACCGTCCGACAGGAACCCGTAGTCCGCGATCGGCACCGTCTGGTGCGTCGGAATGCCCTGCCCGTGCGGTGTGTCGGCCATCGGGTCCATGGCAACAGGTTCGTCGACGACGACGGTCGCCACAAGAGCAAGAGCCGGCGCACCGTACCTAGTGCCCGCTGAGCAGCGCCTCCACGTGGTCCGCCCCGGACACCGCCCCGCCCGCGGCGGTGTAGCCGGCGGCGACCCGGCGCGCACCCTCGGCCATGGTCATCGCCTGACGGACCTTGTGGCGCAAGGACGCCGGCGTCAGCCTGCGTGGCGACAACCGGGTCCCCGCACGCGCGTGCACGACGCGGGCGGCCACCTCGTGCTGGTCGCGGCCGAAGGGGACGACGCAGACCGGCACCCCCCGGGCGAGAGCCTTCTGCGTGGCGCCCATCCCGCCGTGCGTGACGGCGACGACGGCCCGCTCCAGGACGGGGCCGTGCGGCACGAAGTCGAGGACCCGGACGTTGCCTGCTGACCTCCCCGCGGCAGCGGCGACGTCGCCGTGGGTCCCGCTCGTGCCGGCCGGTGCGGTGACGACGACGGTGAACGGCTCGCCGGCGAGGCCGTCGACCGCCGCCCGGACGAGGTCCCCGTCGGCCTGGTACTCCGAGGAGGTCGTCACCAGGGCCAGCGGTCCTTCGAGTTCGTCGAGCCACTCCGGGACCTGGACCGGAGGTTCCCAGGGGAGCGCGCCGATCATGGCGACCCGGCCGCTCCAGTCGGGGTGCGGGTACTCGAACGGCTCGCCGGTCGCCACGAGCATCACGTCGGCGCGGTGGAAGAACGCGTCGGCCGACGTCACGACCGGCAGGCCACGCTGCCTGCGCAGGGCGTTGATCCTGGGCGTCATCGCCGCCTCGGCGGCGCCCAGCACGAGCGGTCGGAGCAGGGCGTCGCGGACGCGTCCGACGGGTCCGGGGATCGGTGCCAGTCCCGGCCCGAACGGCGGTGTGCCCCGTGAGCGGATGGGTGGGGTGTACGGGCTGAAGAAGGCCCACGGTCCGCCCCAGGCCTCGGCGGTCAGGGACGCGCCCCAGGCGTTGAGGTCGACGACCACGACGTCGGGGTGGACCTCGTCGATGGCCCGTTGCAGGTCCGGTCCGTCGAGGCCGGCCCGTTCACAGAAGGTGAGGACGGTCCGCTCGAGAGCACGCCGAGCACCGCGGGCGGACCAGTCGGTGTGGCCGATGGCCGCGACGGCGGGGTCGATGGGCTGAACGGACAGCCCCAGCCCGCGCAGCGTCTCCACCTGGGAGGCCAGGGTGCGGACGTGTACGTCGTGGCCGCGCCGTCGGAGCTCGAGCAGCAGCGGCGTCATCGGGAACACGTGACCGATGGCGGGGGAGGTGTAGGCGAGGACGACGGACATGGTCGCTCCGATCGCTCAGCTGCTCGGCGCAGCAGCGGGTTGGGTGAGCGGCTCGAGGATCTCGAGCAGCGCCTCGGTGACCTGGCGCCGGCTCAGACCGGCGTCGGTGCGCAGCAGGTTCCAGGTGTGGACGTCGCACACGGCGACGAGCTGGGCCAGACGCCGTCGGCGTGCGGGTCCACGCAGGTTCGCAAGGGTCGGCGCGAAGACGCGGGCGCACCACTGGCGGTGGAGGTCTCGGCCGCTCTGCGCGATCTCGGCGATGGTCGGCGAGGACTCCTCCTCGGCGAGCAGCCGGAGCGCGATCGCGCCGGCCTGCTCATAGTGCTCGACGAGGTTGTGCACGATCCCTCGCAGGTCGCCGACCGGCGCCTCCTGACGCTGGGCCTGCACCGCGGCGCGTCCGCGTGCCGCGGCTGCGGCGACCAGGCGCTCCTTGTCGCCGAAGCGACGGATCACCGTCTGCACCGTGACGCCGGCCCGTTCCGCGACGCCGGCCAGCGTGAGACGGGCGTACGGGACCTCGACGAAGAGGCTGGTGGTCGCGTCCAGGATCCGCTCGCCCGTCTCGGCCGCAGCGCGGGCCCGCGCATCCATGACGTACGGCCGTGACGCGGGGGCCGCTTCTTTCATGTCAATGACATTAACGCAAAAAGGGCGGCGCCGTCCACACCCGGCTCAGACGCGGAGCACGTGCTCCTGCCGGTAGCCGGTCGTCAGGTCGGTGAGGGAGAGCTCGACGATGCCGTCCGAGTCGACGGTGTAGCGCTCCTCGAGCAGCGGCCCGGCCTCGAGGCGCACGATGGGCAGGCCCTGCAGGACCGACGCGTCGAGAGCCTCGCCGCTCGCGGTCCGGTCCGCCGCCTGCTGGAGCTCCGGGTCGAACGGGAAGACGATCTGGGCCATCGGCGCGAGGTCGCCGCGCGGCTCGCCCTGGTCGTCGACCGAGGAGTACTCCACGAACCGGAACCAGCCGATGTTGTGAGCCGCCTGGTACCGGCGGGTCACGACCACCGGGGCGGCGGACTCCGGCTCGCCCAGCGCGTCGGCGGTCGGCAGCGACCGGTCGAGCACCGGGTCGAAGGACACGGCAGCCCCGCCCTCGCGCTCGCGGAAGACGCCGAAGCCGCGCGAGAGCCGGTCGCGCAGCGAGAACCCCGCGTCGGGGTCGGCCGCGATGGCGAGGCCGACGGCCGTGGACGCGCTCGGCAGCGGGGAGCGGTGCACGCGACGACCGAAGCGCGACCGCAGCACGCGGGGGACGAGCGGCAGGCCGCTCGCCCCGCCGACGATGTAGATGCCGGCCACTCCCTGCAGCTCGTCACCGTCGTCGTCGGCCGAGAGCGACCGCACCAGCGGCTCCATCGCCTCCGTGGTGGCCGCGACGAGGGGCGTCACGGCGGAGTAGAAGTCGTCGACGGGAACGGTCACTGCGGTGCTGCCGTCGTCATCGACCCCGGGTACCTCGACGGTGACCCGTCGGGACTGCGGACCGATCCGCTCCTTGGCCTCGCGGCACTCCTCGAGCAGGCTCGCCCACGACACCTCGGACAGCTCGGTGCCCGAACGGCCGGCAGCCCGAAGGGCGACCGCGGCGAGCTCCTGGTCGAAGTCGTCCCCGCCGAGCCGGTTGACGCCGAAGGAGTCGAGCACCTCGTGGTGGGTGCCCGACAGCCGCAGCAACGACGCGTCGAAGGTGCCTCCGCCGAGGTCGTAGACGATGACGAGGTCTCGCCGAGACGTGATCGACCGTGCCTGCCGGTGGGCGAACTCGAAGCTGGCGGCCGAGGGCTCGTTGACCAGGCCGGCCACGTCGAAGCCGGCCCGCCGGCAGGCCTCCAGCGTGAGGAAGCGTTGGGCGCTGTTGGCCTGGGCGGGTACGCCGAGCACGGCCCGCGGTGTGGCCGTCCGATCCAGCCTGCCCTCGATGCTCGAGCCCGTCCGGAGCGCGTCCAGCACGGCCGAGAAGTGCCCGGTCAGGACGTCGAACAGCGGCACCTGCCGGTCGCCGAGGCGCATGGGGGTGTCCGGCGTGACGCGGGGCTCGGCGAGCAGTCGCTTGAACGAACGCGCGGACGGCGCGCCCCGGCGGGCCGCCTCCAGCGCCGCGAAGCCGTGGAGCAGCGTCCCTCCGTCGTCCGCGACGACGGACGGGAAGTGGTCACGGGCGTCTCCGTCCTCGTCGAGGAAGGCCACCACCGGGTAGTTGCCCCGGTCGGCGTGGGCGACGACGGTGTACGTGGTGCCGAAGTCGAGGCCGAGATCCATCCCCCAAGGCTAGGCCGCGCGCGCCGGCACCGACGATCCGGCCCGGACCTCGGCGCGCCCGGACCACAGCCCTCCGGTGGGTCGCGACCGGGCCTCAGGTGTTCGGGTGGATCAGCTCGTCCTCGAGCTGACGAGTGAGAGCGGGTCGTAGCCGGGCCAGCTCACCGTCGGCGTCGTCCGTGTCGGACAGGGCCAGCGTGCCCTCGGCGTCGCGTGCCTCGACGAGCGACAGTCGCAGGTCGTCGCGCGGGTGACTCGCGTCCCAACGCAGGTCCTGGTCCTCGGCACGGCGGCGGGCGGCGGCGACCTGCTCGGCCGTCGGGGCCGGACGTGCGCGCACCGACTCGAGGACGGTGAACGGGTCCTCGCGGCGACGTACACCGGCGGCCGTCAGCGTTCGCAGGCCCGACACGCTCTCGAGCGTGACGAGGAGCCGAACCACCGCGGCGGTGCCCGCGACGTCAGCGGCCCGGAGGTCCGAGAGGTACTCGCGTGGCTGCGAGTCGACCGCCGCGAGCCGCTCGAAGAGGAGCAGCAGGAGCGTCGCCGGCACGGACAGGATCCGCAGCACCAGGGATCCGAAGGCGTTCATGACGGCCTCGGAGCTCGCGCGCCGGTAGTCGACGAAGTCCGAGTACGCGTCGGCCGGCAAGGGGACGAGCAGGGTGGCGGCACGGCAGAGCACGCCGTGTGCCGTCCAGACGAGGTGGCCCACGGTCGTGTCTCCGCCGCGGAGGTGGCCCATCTCGTGCGCGAGCAGAGCGACGCGGGCGTCGTCGCTCAAGAGTGTCCAGAGCGGGAGGCCGATGACGAGGGCCTGACGGCGCCCCCAACCCACCCGCGACACGCCGGCGTTGAACTCCGTCGACACCGCGATGAGGTCGGGCCTGGGCGTACCGACGGCCTCGGCCACGACCGCGACGAGACCGTTCGTGTTCGGGTAGTCGTGCGCCGGCAGCAGGTGGACGTCCTCGAGACGGCCAGGGCGTGGCGAGACCGCGGCCACGACCAGCCAGCCGAGCACGACACCGAACCAGGCGACCGCGTTCTTCGACGCGAACGTGGCCACGACGAGCAGAACCACGGTGGTGGCGTATCCCAGCAGCACCAGCACCGAGATCGCCAGGACACCGCCCGAGACGCCCGCCGGGGATGACGGCGCCTCCCCGTGGCCGGCCTCGGCGCAGAGCCCATTGTGGATGCGGGCCGACGCACGGTCGAGCGCTGCTCGCCGTCGGCGCGCGAACCACGAGAGGCGGGGTCGTGCGGGGTCGGCGACCCGCTGCGCGGCCCGTGTGGGGACGCCGCCGGCGGGCTCGGGCGTGGAGGGCACGGGGTGGAGCTCGGACAACGGGATCCCTTCTGGTGGCAGCGTCTGCCGGATGCTACGGCCGCCTGACCCGACCACGGGCCCGTTCGACGCCCAGAGGTCGTCGGCGACGAGCCGGTGCAGCCGATGGGTCGGGCGCGGGCGGTGAAGTCCGCTGGGACAGCCGGCTCACCCCCGCCGTCACCGGTGCCCGCTCAGCGGAAGTGGATGAAGTTCGACGGCCAGGACGACGTGCCCTTCGTGAGGATGCGGCGACCGCTCATCGAGGTGTACGTGACGCCGAGGACCGTGCCGCCGTACCCGCTCTCGGAGATCGCGACCTTCGTGCCGTCGGAGCTGACCCAGTCGACGTAGGCCACATGGTTGCTGTTCCACTGCGCGATGGTGCCGACCTTCGGCCTCTGGTCCACGACGAAGCCCTTGGCCCGGGCCCGGTCGTCCCACGTCGCCGCGTTGCCGAGGTTTCCGGGGTTGGGCACGCCGTCGCGGGACAGGCGGTAGGCGGAGAAGTTGGTGCAGTTGTTGCCCCAAGCGTCGACCGGGTAGCCCCACGCGCTCTGGCCGTAGTAGCCGAAGCGGGTGATGCACGTCTGGGTGGCCTTGGAGTAGCACGCCCAGCTGCGCGGGCCCGGACCGCCGGTGATGGCCCACACGACCTTGGGGCCCTCGTACACCGCCACGTTCGCGTCACCGAGCATCCGCACGATCGACCCGGGGGCGTCGGTGGTCTTCGTCGACCACAGCACCGATCCCGAGCGGGACTTGACGACGAAGCTGCCGTCGGTGCGCATGACGGCGACGTTGCCCGAGCCCGACGTCAGCGCCGACCACTGCAGCCGGCCGGCCGAGGTCGTGACGACGAGGTTGCCGTCGGTGCGCATCGTGAGGCGCCACGACGCGTTGACCGACTGCAGCGACTCGCCGGCGCGCAGGGTCTGCCCCGACAGGAGGCGGTCGTACCGGATCCCACGGTGGTCCCAGACGGGCGTGACGCCCTGGCTCAGGAGCAGGAGCCCGTCGTCACCGAGCGTCAGGTGCGCGCCCGTCCAGCCGGACGTCGCGCTGCTCCAGATGCCCGCGCCGCTCGCGTTGAGCAGGACGACGTTGCCGTCCGCGCGGACGGTCAGCCGGTTGCCGGTGCCCGTGGTGCCGGCCGACCAGAGGCGGGTGGTGCCCTTGGTCAGCACGAGGTCGCCGCCGGGCTGGAGCGTCAGCGTGTAGGCGCCGTTGGGCGAGCGCATCGTCGTGCCCGCGGTCAGGGACTGGCCCGGCTGCAGCGAGGCGCCGGCGTCGTAGAGGAAGCCGTCGCTCTTGACGACGGTGCCGGCGGGGGTGGTGACGCGGACCGGCACCGTGCCGGTCCAGACCCGGGCCGGGACGACGGCGGTGAGGCGGGTCGCCGAGACCCGGGTGAAGGACGTGGCCGGTACCCCGTTGAACAGCACGGCGGACGCGTTCTGGAACGACGTGCCGCTCAGCGTGACGGTGGTACCCCCCGCGAGCGGGCCGGACGACGGCGACACGAGGGTGACGACCGGCGGGTCCTGGTACGTGAAGGCGTTGGCGGCACGAGGAGCCGAGTTGCCACCGGGTGTGACGACGTGGAGGTTGACGACGCTCTCCGCCATCGGCGGCACGGTGGCGGTCACCGTGGTGGAGGAGACCCGGGTGAACGCCGTCGCGGGCTTGCTGCCGAACGTGACCGCGCTGACGCGGTCGAAGGCCGTGCCGGTGATCGTGACGGTCGTGCCACCCCTGGTCCGCGACAGCGTGGGCGTCACGCCGGTGACGGTCGGGACGGCCTGGTAGACGAAGCGGCTGGCCGAGCCGGTGGCCGACGTGCCGCCGGGCGCGACGACCTGCACGTCGACGGTGCCGTCGGCGTGGGCGGGGCTCGTCACGCGGAGCTGCGTGTCGGACACGCGGACGAGGGCGGTTCCCGGCACGCCGTCGAAGGTGACCGACTGGGCCCGCCCGAACGTCGTGCCGGTCAGGGTGACGACGGTGCCACCGCGCAGCGGGCCGGCCGGAACCGACAGCGAGGTGACGCGCGGGGCGGGCTCGTAGGCGAACGTCGCCGCGGCGACGTCGGGGGAGGTGCCGTTGGCGTTGACCGCGCGCACCGACACCGTGCCCGCGGCGTGCGCGGGGGTCGTGACCCGGAGCGTCGTCGAGCTGACGACGACGAGGTCGGTGCCCGGCGTGCTGCCGAACCGCACCGAGGTGACGTCCTCGAGGTGGGTGCCGGTGACCGTGAGAACCGTGCCGCCCGCGAGCGGCCCCGCGTCTGCCGAGAGACCCGTCACCGCGGGCGGGGCGCCGAAGGTGTACCTCGTCGCCGGGCCCACGGCCGACCAGCCGCCGGCGGACGTGACCCGGACCCAGACCGTCCCCGCGGCGTGCGCGGGGGCGGTGACCTTCAGCGTCGACGCCGAGACCCGGGTGACCTGGAGGACCCGGGTGCCGCCGAAGAAGACGGAGCTGGCGTTGCCGAGGTTCGTGCCCGTCAGGGTCACGACCGTGCCGCCGCGCGACGGGCCGCTCGAGGGCGACACGTTCGTCACGGTCGGGACCGCCTCGTACGAGTACCGGCCGCTCCGGACGACGGGGGTCGTGCCGTTCGGCGTCGTGACGCGGACGTCGACCGTCCCCGCCGGGCGGGCCGGGGTGACGGCGCGCACCGACGTCGCGGACAGGCGCGTGAACGACGGGGCGCGTGAGGTGCCGAACCAGACGGTCGTGGCACCGGTGAGGGCGGTGCCGCTGATCGTGACCGTCTGGCCGCCCGCCGTCGGACCTGCGCTGGTGGACAGGCCGGTGAGGGTGGGCGTGACGGCGTAGCGGAAGCGGGTGGCCGGCGTCGCC
>NZ_JBPGXG010000090.1:0-19477 GCF_056755255.1 Monashia sp. HAY1-5C
TCCGTCGTCGGCAGCGTCAGATGTGTATAAGAGACAGCTCAGGAGCCGTCCGATGACCCGCCTCGTGATCCGTGGTGCCCGCCTCCTCGGCGCCGAGGCGGCCGACCTGCTCGTCGTCGACGGCGTCGTCCGCGAGGTCGGCACCGTCGACGCCCCGGCCGGCGCGGAGGTGCTCGACGCCGACGGCCTCGTCGCGCTGCCGGGCCTCGTCGACCTGCACGTCCACCTGCGCGAGCCGGGTCGCGAGGACGCCGAGACCATCGCCACGGGGTCGGCAGCCGCCGCCGCCGGCGGGTACACGGCCGTCTTCGCCATGGCGAACACCAACCCCGTCACCGACACCGCCGAGGCCGCCGAGCGCGTCCTCGACCTCGGCCGGGCCTGCGGCCTCACCGAGGTCGTCCCCGTCGGCGCGGTGACCAAGGGCCTGGCCGGTGCCGAGCTCGCCGAGCTGGGCCTCATGGCGCGCTCGCGGGCGAGGGTGCGCGTCTTCAGCGACGACGGGCACTGCGTCAGCGACGCCCGCGTCATGCGGCGCGCCCTCGAGTACGTCAAGCCGTTCGGTGGTGTCGTCAGCCAGCACGCCCAGGACCCGCGTCTCGCCGGGCCCGACGCCTGCTGCCACGAGGGTGAGGTCTCCGGCCGTCTCGGCCTGCCCGGCTGGCCCGGCATCGCCGAGGAGTCCATCGTGGCCCGCGACGTCATGCTGGCGCGGCACACCGGCTCGCGGGTCCACGTGGCCCACGTGTCGACTGCCGGCACGGTCGAGGTCATCCGCTGGGCCAAGGCGCAGGGCATCGACGTCACCGCCGAGGTGACACCGCACCACCTGTTCCTCACGACCGACCTGCTCGCCGGCTACGACCCCGTCTTCAAGGTCAACCCGCCGCTGCGCCCCGCCGAGGACGTCGAGGCCCTGCGCGCGGCCGTGGCCGACGGCACCATCGACGCCGTCGCCACCGACCACGCGCCGCACGCCCGCCACGACAAGGAGCACGCCTTCGTCGACGCCGCCTTCGGGATGCTCGGCCTCGAGACGGCCCTGTCGGTCGTCAGCGAGGTCCTCGTGCGCCCGGGGCTGCTGGACTGGGCCGACGTCGCCCGCGTCATGTCGGCCAACCCTGCTCGCATCGGGGGCCTGGCCCACCAGGGGCAGGCCATCGCGGCCGGCGCCCCGGCACACCTGACCCTCGTCGACCCCGACCGCGAGGTCACCGTCGACGCCGCCGCGAGCCGCAGCCGCTCGCGCAACAACCCGTGGCACGGACGAACGTTCCGCGGGGCCGTCGTGACGACGGTCCACGCCGGACGCGTCACCCACGACGTCCGCACCGGCGCGGGCACGGAGCGAGACCCGCGACGAGACACGCAACGACAACTGACGAACGCGACTGGAGCCCACCTGTGACGACCTCGACCCCGCTCACCGTGCCGGCCCGGCAGGGACGCACCCGGCGCCTGCGCGAGCCCGCCGTGCTCGTGCTCGAGGACGGCCGCACCTTCCTCGGCGCCTCCTACGGCGCCGTCGGCGAGACGGTCGGCGAGGCGGTCTTCTCCACCGGCATGACCGGCTACCAGGAGACCCTCACCGACCCGAGCTACCACCGCCAGGTCATCGTCATGACCGCGCCGCACGTCGGCAACACGGGCGTCAACACCGAGGACGACGAGAGCACCCGCATCTGGGCCGCCGGCTACGTCGTGCGCGACCCTGCGATCCGCGCGTCGAGCTGGCGCTCGACCCGTGACCTCGAGGACGAGCTGGCCGAGCAGGGCGTCGTCGGCATCTGCGACCTCGACACGCGGGCGCTCACCCGTCACCTGCGCGAACGTGGTGCGATGCGCGTCGGCATCTTCAGCGGTGGCGCCGCCGACGCTCCGGAGGCCGACCTGCTCGAGGCGGTCCGCCGCAGCCCCGAGATGTCGGGGGCGGCGCTCGCCGCCGAGGTGACGACGGCCGAGCCGTACGTCGTGCCCGCGGAGGGCGAGAAGCGCTTCACCGTCGCGGCCCTCGACCTCGGCATCAAGGCGATGACGCCCCAGCTCATGGCTCGCCGGGGCATCGAGGTGCACGTCCTGCCGGCGACGGCCACCTTCGCCGAGGTCATTGGCGTCGCCGAGGGCGGGCCCGACGGCGTCTTCTTCTCCAACGGCCCCGGCGACCCGGCGAGCGCCGAGCACGAGGTGACGCTGCTGCGCGAGGTCCTCGGCGCCGGCGTCCCGTTCTTCGGCATCTGCTTCGGCAACCAGCTGTTCGGGCGGGCGCTCGGGTTCGGCACGTACAAGCTGAAGTACGGCCACCGTGGCATCAACCAGCCGGTCATGGACCGCACGACCGGCAAGGTCGAGGTCACCGCGCACAACCACGGGTTCGCCGTCGACGCGCCGACCGACCGTGACAGCGACACCCCGTACGGCCGCGCCCGCGTGTCGCACGTGTGCCTCAACGACGACGTCGTCGAGGGGCTCGAGCTGCTCGACGCCCCGGCCTACTCCGTCCAGTACCACCCCGAGGCGGCCGCCGGTCCCCACGACGCCGCCTACCTCTTCGACCGCTTCGTGGAGCTCATGGAAACGAGACAGCACAGCACCGACAAGACGGGAGACCTGTCCTGATGCCCAGGAACGACAGCATCAAGAGCGTCCTCGTCATCGGGTCCGGGCCGATCGTCATCGGCCAGGCCTGCGAGTTCGACTACTCCGGCACGCAGGCGTGCCGCGTCCTTCGCGAGGAGGGCATCCGCGTCATCCTCGTCAACAGCAACCCGGCGACGATCATGACCGACCCGGAGTTCGCCGACGCCACGTACGTCGAGCCGATCACGCCCGAGGTCGTCGAGGCGATCATCGCCAAGGAGCGACCCGACGCGGTGCTCGCGACGCTCGGCGGCCAGACGGCGCTCAACTGTGCGATCGCGTTGCACGACAACGGGGTCCTCGAGAAGTACGGCTGCCCGCTCATCGGCGCCAACGTCGAGGCCATCCAGCTCGGCGAGGACCGCGAGGCCTTCAAGGGCGTCGTCGAGCGCTGCGGCGCCGAGTCGGCCCGCTCGGTCATCTGCCACTCCATGGAGGAGTGCCTCGCCGCCGCCGAGGAGCTGAGCTACCCCGTCGTCGTGCGACCCTCCTTCACGATGGGCGGCCTGGGGTCCGGCTTCGCCTACGACGAGGCCGACCTGCGCCGGATCGCCGGCGCCGGCCTGCAGTACAGCCCGACGACCGAGGTGCTCCTCGAGGAGTCGATCCTCGGCTGGAAGGAGTACGAGCTCGAGGTCATGCGCGACCACGCCGACAACGTCGTCGTCGTCTGCTCGATCGAGAACCTCGACCCGATGGGCGTGCACACCGGCGACTCCATCACCGTGGCCCCGGCCCTGACGCTCACCGACCGCGAGTACCAGCGGCTGCGCGACATCGGCATCGCGGTGATCCGCGAGGTCGGCGTCGACACCGGCGGCTGCAACATCCAGTTCGCGGTCAACCCGGCCGACGGTCGCATCATCGTCATCGAGATGAACCCCCGCGTCTCCCGGTCGAGCGCCCTGGCCTCCAAGGCGACCGGCTTCCCGATCGCCAAGATCGCGGCGAAGATGGCGATCGGCTACACGCTCGACGAGGTGCCCAACGACATCACCCGCGAGACGCCGGCGTCGTTCGAGCCGACGCTGGACTACGTCGTCGTCAAGGTGCCGCGGTTCGCGTTCGAGAAGTTCCCCGCCGCGGACCCGACCCTGACGACGACGATGAAGTCGGTCGGCGAGGCCATGGCCATCGGCCGGAACTTCACCGAGGCGCTGCAGAAGGCGCTGCGCTCGCTGGAGAAGAAGGGCGCCTCCTTCCACTGGGACGGCGAGCTGTCCGAGGCCGCCGCCGAGCGGGCTCTCGAGGAGTCGACGGTCCCGACCGACGGCCGGATCGTCGCGGTACAGCAGGCGCTGCGCGGCGGGATCAGCGTCGAGCGCGTGCACGAGCAGACCGGCATCGACCCGTGGTTCCTCGACCAGATCGAGCTGATCAACGACGTCGCGGCCATGCTCGCCGAGGCCGACGAGCTGACGCCCGACCTGCTCCGGCTCGTCAAGCGCCACGGCTTCAGCGACGCGCAGGTCGCGAGCCTGCGCCGGATGCCGGAGGCCGTCGTGCGCGGCGTCCGCCACGCCCTCGGGGTGCGACCGGTCTACAAGACGGTCGACACGTGCGCCGCCGAGTTCGCCGCCACGACGCCGTACCACTACTCGTCCTACGACGAGGAGACCGAGGTCGAGCCGCGCGAGCGCCCCGCCGTCATCATCCTCGGCTCCGGGCCGAACCGCATCGGCCAGGGTGTCGAGTTCGACTACTCCTGCGTCCACGCGTCGTTCTCCTTGCGCGACAAGGGGTTCGACACGGTCATGGTCAACTGCAACCCCGAGACGGTCTCGACCGACTACGACACGAGCAGCCGGCTGTACTTCGAGCCGCTGACCCTCGAGGACGTCCTCGAGGTCATCCACGCCGAGACGAAGGCCGGACCCGTGGCGGGCGTCATCGTCCAGCTCGGCGGCCAGACGCCGCTCGGCCTGGCCAAGGCGCTCGCCGACGAGGGCGTGCCGATCGTCGGCACCTCGCCCGACGCCATCCACCTCGCCGAGGACCGCGGGGCCTTCGGGCAGGTGCTGGCCAAGGCCGGGCTCATCGCACCGAAGCACGGCACGGCGGTCAGCGCGGACGAGGCCCTCGCGATCGCCCGCGAGATCGGCTACCCGGTGCTCGTGCGCCCCTCGTACGTGCTCGGCGGCCGCGGCATGGTCATCGTCTACGACGACGACTCGCTCGTCACCTACGTCGAGAAGGCCACCGAGGCCAGCCCCGAGCACCCGGTGCTCGTCGACCGGTTCCTCGACGACGCCATCGAGATCGACGTCGACGCGCTCTACGACGGCGAGGACATGTACCTCGGCGGCATCATGGAGCACGTCGAGGAGGCCGGCATCCACTCGGGCGACAGCTCGTGCACCCTGCCGCCCGCGACGCTCGGCGAGGCCGAGCTCGCCCGGGTCCGCGAGGCCACCCTGAAGCTGGCCCAGGGCATCGGCGTCCGTGGCCTCATGAACGTCCAGTTCGCCCTCGCCCAGGACATCCTCTACGTCATCGAGGCCAACCCGCGCGCCTCGCGCACGGTCCCGTTCGTGGCCAAGGCCACGGGCGTCCCGCTGGCCAGCGCCGCGGCCCGGGTCATGCTGGGGGCGAGCGTCGCGGAGCTGCGCGAGGAGGGGCTGCTGCCGCCCACCGGCGACGGTGGCTCGATGCCGGCCCACGCCCCGGTCTCGTGCAAGGAGGCGGTGCTGCCCTTCAAGCGGTTCCGCACCAAGGAGGGCATCGCCGTCGACTCCCTGCTCGGCCCGGAGATGCGCTCGACCGGTGAGGTCATGGGCATCGACCTCGACTTCGGCTCGGCGTTCTCCAAGGCCCAGCAGGGCAGCGGCTCGGCGCTGCCGCGCTCGGGCGCGATCTTCGTCTCGGTCGCCAACCGCGACAAGCGTGCCATGCTCTTCCCGGTCAAGCGCCTCGTCGACCTCGGCTTCACGATCCTCGCGACCACCGGCACCGCCGCGGTGCTCAAGCGCAACGGCATCGAGGCCACCGTCGTCCGCAAGATCACCGAGCGCGGCGAGGGCGACCCGAACGAGCCCTCGATCGTCGACCTCATCGAGGCCGGCGAGGTGCAGATGGTCGTCAACACCCCCTCCGGCCAGGACGCCCGCGCCGACGGCTACGCCATCCGCGCAGCCACGACGAGCGCGGACAAGCCGATCATCACGACGATCGCGACGCTCGCCGCCGCGGTCCTCGGCATCGAGGCGCAGCTGACCGAGGAGGTGCGGGTCAAGTCGCTGCAGGACCACGCCCGCGACCTGGACCTCTACGGCCGCGGCACCAGGATCTCGGGCGACGTTGCCGCACAGGCCGATCCGCAGGACGCCGTGGCACTGACCACTGCCGACCTGCCGACCACGGTCGGGGCCGACGCGTGAGCGCGGCCACCACCGAGCGCGCCCAGCGCTCCCGCGTCACCCAGGAGGTCGCCGAGGTCATCGCGACCCGGCGGGTCGGTGCCTACCAGCACCTGACGCTCGTCGCCCCCGGCGTCGCCGAGCTGGGCCGGCCCGGGCAGTTCGTCGCGCTGGCCGTCGGCGGGGAGTCCTCGGGGACCCTGCTGCGCCGCTCGTTCTCGATCCACAAGGTCAGCCCCAGCGGCACGTACGGCGGCACGGTGGAGATCGTCGTCTCCGCCGTCGGTGCCGGCACGCGCTGGATCGTCGAGCGCCGGCCGCACGACACCATCGACGTCGTCGGTCCGCTCGGCAAGCCCTTCCCGCTGCCCACCGACCCGGTCGCGTGCGTCCTCGTCGGTGGCGGCTACGGCAGCGCGCCCCTGTTCTGGCTCGCGCACGACCTGCGCGAGCGCGGGTGCCACGTCGAGATGGTGCTCGGTGCGGCCGGCGAGGACCGCCTCTTCGGCGTCGTCGAGGCCCGCCGCTCCTGCGACGGCGTCACCGTGACCACCGACGACGGGTCGGTCGGCCAGCGCGGCTGGGTCAGCGACGTGCTGCCCGAGGTCATCTCGCGCACGGGCGCCGCCGTCGTCTACGCGTGCGGGCCCATGGGCATGCTCCGCTCGGTCACCGACGTCGCCGCGGCGCACGGCGCCGTCGCGCAGGTGGCCGTCGAGGAGGCAATGGCCTGTGGCGTCGGCGTGTGCATGACGTGCGTCATGCCGGTCGTCGGCTCCGACGGCCGCGCCCGCATGTCCCGCTCGTGCGTCGAGGGCCCCGTGTTCCGCGGCGACCGCATCCGCTGGGACGCCTTCGAGGGCAACCACGCCCGGGTCCCCGACGACTGCGTCGGCGCCCCCAGGACCGGAGGTCACTGATGGCCGAGTTCACCGTCGAGTCCGCCGCCCACTCCGCCGTCGAGCCCGTCGAGCCCGTCGAGCCCGCCGAGCGGGCGCGGGGGAGCGAGGTGCCGGGCGCCCGGCTCGACCTGTCCGTCGACCTGTCCGTCGACCTCGCCGGACGCCGGCTGCCCAACCCCCTCATGACCGCCTCCGGCTGCGCCGCCAACGGCCGTGAGCTGCACCGCTTCTTCGACGTCGCCGACCTCGGCGCGTTCGTCACGAAGTCGGTCATGGCCGAGCCGCGCTCGGGTCGCGGCACCCCCCGCATGGCCGAGACGCCCTCCGGGATGCTCAACTCGATCGGGCTGCAGGGCCCCGGCATCGAGGCCTTCGTCGACGAGGACCTGCCGTGGCTGGCCTCGGTCGGGGCGCGCGTCCTGCCCTCGATCGCCGGCGGCTCGAGCTCCGAGTACGCCGACGTCGCGGCCACGCTGCGCGCCAGCCGGGCCTTCGAGGCGGTCGTCGGCGTCGAGGTCAACATCTCCTGCCCCAACGTCGCCAACCGCGGGCTGGTCTTCGCGTGCGACCCGCTGGCGTCGGCCAAGGTCATCGCCCTGGTGCGCGAGCAGCTGCCGCGCGACGTCCCGGTGTTCGCCAAGCTGAGCCCCGACGTCACCGACATCGCCGCCATCGCCGCCGCCTGCGTCAAGGCCGGTGCCGACGGCCTGACGATGATCAACACGCTGCTCGGGATGGCCATCGACACCGACCGGATGCGCCCGCACCTCGGCGGCGTCACCGGCGGACTGTCCGGGCCCGGCATCCGCCCGGTCGCGGTCCGCGCCGTCTGGCAGGTGCGCCAGGCCATGCTCGAGGGACGGATGCGCACCGTGCCGATCATCGGCGTCGGTGGCGTGCGCACCGGCCGCGACGCCCTCGAGCTCGTCGCCGCGGGCGCGAGCGCCGTCCAGGTGGGCACCGTGACGTTCAACGACCCGAGGGCCCCGATGCGCGTGCTCCACGAGCTGGCCGACCTGCTCGCCGGTCTCGGCTACGACCGCTTCGAGGACGCCGTCGGCGCCGCGCACGGCCGCTGAGGACCGCCCGTGGCGGCACCCGCATAGAACCCCCCGACGAACGGAGACCGACGATGACGACCGGCTTCGGCGCGCGCCTGCGTGCCGCCATGGACGAGCGCGGGCCGCTCTGCGCCGGCATCGACCCGCACCGCTCGCTCGTCGAGGCCTGGGGGTTGACCTACGACGTCGCCGGCCTCGAGCGCTTCGCGCTGACGTGCGTCGAGGCGTTCGCGGGTCGGGTCGCGGCCGTCAAGCCGCAGTCGGCGTTCTTCGAGGTCTTCGGCAGCCGCGGCATCGCGGTCCTCGAGCGCGTCCTCACCGAGCTGCGCGAGGCCGGGACGCTGACGATCCTCGACGCCAAGCGCGGCGACATCGGCTCGACGATGGCCGCCTACGCCGAGGCCTACCTCGGCAAGGACGCCGTCGCCCCGCCGGACGCCCTCACGGTCAGCCCGTACCTCGGGTACGAGTCGCTGCGCCCGGCCATCGACCTCGCCGAGCAGACCGGCCGCGGCCTGTTCGTCCTCGCCCTGACGTCCAACCCGGAGGGCGCGAGCGTCCAGCACGCGGTGCGCGACGACCGCTCCGTCGCGGGGTCCGTCGTGGCCGGCGCCGCCGCGGACAACGCGGCGGCCGCCGCGCGGGGCGAGCTGGGTCACGTCGGCCTCGTCGTCGGCGCCACCGTCGGCTCGGCGGTCGCCGACCTCGGTCTCGACCTCGTGGCCGCTGCGACACCGGTTCTCGCGCCCGGTGTCGGGGCCCAGGGGGGCACCGTCGAGAGCCTGACGCGCACCTTCGGTCCGGCCCGTCCCCAGGTGCTCGCCGCGTCGAGCCGCGAGGTGCTCGGGGCCGGCCGTCTCGCCGCGCGCGCCCGCGAGGTCGCCGCCACGCTCGTGCCCTGACCTCCGGACGCGCGAGGTCGGGACGCCGCCGCGGTGACCGCCTACGGTGGGGGCATGCGCACCGCCCGCCCCGCCACCCCGACCGTCGCCGCGGCGACAGCCGTGCTCGCGGTCCTCGTGCTCGGCGGGTGCGGCGGCTCGGACACGACGGCGTACTGCGACGCGCTGCGGGCCGCACGGTCCCAGTGGGCGTCCGCGGGCGCGTCTCTCGCCGACCGGGCGGCGGCGACCCGCTTCGTCGCGAGCGTGCGCACCATCGAGGCGGCCGCCCCCGACGACGTCCGCTCCGAGTGGACGACGCTGCGGGCGTTCTTCGAGAAGTTCGCCGTCGACCACCCCGACCTGGCGGGGCTGACCACGCAGATGGCCTCGTACCAGGCGACGGCCAAGAAGATCGAGACGCACGCCCGCGAGACCTGCGACGTCGACCTGTCGCAGTGATCGCGCGCAGTCCCGCCGGTGACCCGTGGGCGACCCGCCGGCGACCCGCCGTCCGCCGGGGGCCCGCGTTGCGGGCCGCACGGGCGGCTCGCTAGGTTCGGGCGGAAAGACACGAGGACACGGGGGGCGCAGGACGCGTCACCCCGCTGCAGGCAGGAGACCGGACACCGTGGCGCTTCCACCGCTCACCCCCGAGCAACGGGCTGCGGCCCTCGAGAAGGCCGCGGCCGCGCGACGGGAACGGGCCGCGGTCAAGAACCGGCTCAAGTACTCGAGCGGCTCGCTCTCCGAGGTGCTCGAGGACGGCCGGACGGACGCGGTCATCGGCAAGATGAAGGTGACCGAGCTGCTGGAGTCGATGCCGGGCGTCGGCCGCGTCCGGGCCCGGGCGATCATGGCCGAGGTCGGCATCGCCGAGTCGCGGCGCGTCCGGGGCCTCGGCGCCAACCAGGTGGCCGCGCTGCTCAAGCGCTTCGAGAAGCCGTGATGGACGGGGACAGCGCCCCCACCACCGCCCACACCGCCGACACTCCTGACACGAGCGACACCACCGACTCCACCGACACCACCGCGGCTGCCCGGCGCGGCCGGCTGACCGTCCTGGCCGGGCCCACCGCGGTGGGCAAGGGCACCGTCGCCTCGTACGTGCGCACCCACTTCCCGGGAGTGTGGTTCTCGGTCTCGATGACGACCCGGAAGCCGCGCCCCGGCGAGGTCGACGGCGTGCACTACCACTTCGTCGACGACACCGAGTTCGACCGGCTCGTCGCGGCCGGCGAGTTCCTCGAGTACGCGGTCGTGCACGGAGCCGCCAAGTACGGCACGCCTCGCGGTCCCGTCGAGCGCGCCATCCGGGAGGGCCGCGACGCGCTCCTCGAGATCGACCTGCAGGGCGCGCGCCAGGTGCGCGACAGCTGGCCGGCGGCGCTCTTCGTCTTCCTCTCCCCGCCGAGCTGGGAGGAGCTGGTCCGCCGGCTCGTCGGACGCGGCACCGAGAGCGAGGCCGAGCGGGACCGCCGGCTCACCACCGCGCGGGCCGAGCTGGCCGCCCAGTCGGAGTTCGACGAGGTCATCGTCAACGACGACGTTCGGCGCGCGAGCGAGGAACTCGTATCATTGATGAGATCGGGGCCCGCCGAACGGTGAGCCCCGACCCTCGCGTGCCCCGCCAGGCAGGCACGCGCCGATCCCCGAACGAAACGAGATCACCGTGTCCGGTACCCAGGCTGCTCCCATCGGCATCACCAACCCGCCGATCGACGACCTGCTGACCGCCGCCGACTCCAAGTACGCGCTCGTCATCTACTCGGCCAAGCGCGCCCGTCAGATCAACGCGTACTACTCGCAGCTGCAGGAGGGCCTGCTCGACTACGTCGGCCCGCTCGTCGAGACCGAGGTCCACGAGAAGCCGCTGTCGATCGCGCTGCGCGAGATCAACGAGGGCCTGCTCACGTCCGAGCCCACCGAGGGCTGACCGCCCCCGTGAGCGCGTCGACCGGCGGCGCCCCGCTGCGCGTCGTCCTCGGCGTCAGCGGCGGCATCGCCGCGTACAAGGCGTGCGCGCTGCTCCGGCTGTTCGCCGAGGCCGGCCACGACGTCACGGTCGTGCCCACCGCGGCGGCGCTGCGCTTCGTCGGGGCGCCGACGTGGTCGGCGCTGTCGGGCAAGCCGGTCTCGACCGAGGTGTGGACCTCGGTCCACGAGGTGCCGCACGTGCGCATCGGCCAGTCCGCCGACCTCGTCGTCGTCGCGCCGGCCACGGCCGACGTCCTCGCCAAGGCGGCCCACGGGCTCGCCGACGACCTGCTGACCAACACCCTGCTCACGGCGCGCTGTCCGGTCGTCTTCGCCCCGGCCATGCACACCGAGATGTGGGAGCACCCGGCCACGCGCGCCAACGTGGCGACGCTGCGCTCACGCGGCGTCCACGTCATCGAGCCTGCGGTCGGGCGCCTCACCGGGGTCGACTCCGGCGCCGGGCGGCTGCCCGAGCCCGAGGACATCTACGCCGCGTGCCTCAGGGTCCTCGGCGGCGTCGCCACCCTCGACGCCGACGCCGGGGCCGATGCCGCTGCCGATGCCGCCGACGTCGCCTCCGCCGACGGGTCCCTCGTCGGACGCCGCGTCGTCGTCTCCGCGGGTGGCACCCGCGAGCCGCTCGACCCGGTCCGCTTCCTCGGCAACCGCAGCTCCGGCAAGCAGGGGCTGGCCATCGCGCGGTCCGCCGCCGCCCGCGGTGCCGAGGTCGTCCTCGTCGCCGCCAACGTCGACCTGCCGGTGCCCGAGGGCGTGGACGTCGTCCGGGTCGGCACGACGCTCGAGATGCGCGACGCCGTCGCCACGGCCGCGCGCGGGGCGGACGTCGTCGTCATGGCCGCGGCGCCCGCGGACTTCCGGCCGGCCACGGTCAGCGACAGCAAGATCAAGAAGGACCCTGCCGCACCGGGCGCCGGTGGCCTGACCGTCGAGCTCGTCGAGAACCCCGACATCGTCCGCGGTCTCGTCGCCGACCGTGACGCCCGCGGCGACACCCGTCCGCTCGTCGTGAGCTTCGCCGCCGAGACCGGTGACGCCGACGGTTCGGTCATGGACCACGCGCGCGCCAAGTTCGCCCGCAAGGGCAGCGACGTCCAGGTCGTCAACGAGGTCGGGACCGACACGACGTTCGGCAAGGACGACACGACCGTCCACGTGCTGCGCCGCGGCACCGAGGACGTCCTGACGATGGGACCGGCCGGCAAGGACGTCGTCGCCGACGCCCTCTGGGACACCCTGACTCCGCTGATCCGCTGACGGTTAGACTCACGCAACACGCCCGCGCCACGAGCCCCGCCGACCGGGCCACACCACCCGCACCCGAGCCAGGGAGAGCCAGTGTCCGCACGTCTGTTCACGTCCGAGTCCGTCACCGAGGGACACCCGGACAAGATCTGCGACCAGATCAGCGACTCCGTCCTCGACGCTCTGCTGCGGGTCGACCCGCAGGCCCGGGTCGCCGTCGAGACGATGGTGACGACCGGCCTCGTCCACGTCGCCGGTGAGGTGTCGACGACCGGCTACGTCGAGATCCCGCAGCTGGTCCGCCAGACCATCCTCGAGGTCGGCTACGACGGCTCGCAGAAGGGCTTCGACGGGCGCACGTGCGGCGTGTCGATCTCCATCGGCGCGCAGTCGCCCGACATCGCCCAGGGCGTCGACACCGCGCACGAGAACCGGCACGGTGGCATCGATCCTCTCGACAAGCAGGGCGCCGGCGACCAGGGCCTCATGTTCGGCTACGCCTGCGACGACACCCCCGAGCTCATGCCCCTGCCGATCTTCCTGGCCCACCGCCTCGCCGAGCGCCTGACCCAGGCCCGCAAGAGCGAGGAGCTGGCCTACCTGCGTCCTGACGGCAAGACCCAGGTCACCATCGCCTACGAGGGTGACAAGGCGGTCCGGCTCGACACCGTCGTGCTCTCGACCCAGCACGCACCGGACGTGTCCCTCGAGGGCATGCTCGAGCCCGACATCCGCGAGCACGTCTTCGCGCCCGTCCTCGAGGAGCTCGCCGCGAGCGGCACCGACCTCGACACGTCGAGCTTCCGCGCCCTCATCAACCCGACGGGCCGCTTCGAGATCGGTGGCCCGATGGGTGACGCCGGGCTCACCGGCCGCAAGATCATCGTCGACACGTACGGCGGCATGGCCCGCCACGGCGGTGGCGCCTTCAGCGGCAAGGACCCGAGCAAGGTGGACCGCTCTGGCGCGTACGCCATGCGCTGGGTGGCCAAGAACGTCGTCGCGGCCGGGCTCGCCCGCCGCTGCGAGGTGCAGGTCGCCTACGCCATCGGCAAGGCCCAGCCCGTCGGCCTCTACGTGGAGACGTTCGGCACCGAGACGGTGCCGGTTGACTCCATCCAGCAGGCCATCGGAGACGTCTTCGACCTGCGCCCCGCCGCGATCGTCGACGCCTTGGACCTCCTGCGCCCCATCTACAAGCCGACCGCCGCCTACGGCCACTTCGGCCGCACCAAGGCCGACGGCGTCGACAACGCCTTCACCTGGGAGCGCACGGACCGTGTGGACGCCCTGAGGGCCGCCGTCTCCGCCTGAGGCTAGATTCGCCCTCGTGGGCGACGAACCGACGAACGACCAGTCGCAGCGACCGGCCTCCGGGCCGGTCGCTGCGGTCGTCGTTGAGACGCCGCTGGCCCACCTCGACCGGCTCTTCGAGTACGCGGTCCCCGAGGAGATGGACGACGACGCCGTGCCGGGCGCGCGGGTCCGGGTCCGCTTCGCCGGGCGCGACCTCGACGGTTTCGTCGTCGAGCGTCGCGCGGCACCCGAGCACGACGGCCGGCTCGCGCCGCTGCGCCGGGTCGTCAGCCCCGAGCCGGTCCTGACGCCAGAGGTCCTCGCGCTGTGCCGGGCCGTCGCCGACCGGTACGCCGGCACGCTGAGCGACGTCCTGCGCCTCGCCGTCCCCAAACGGCACGCCACGGCCGAGCGGGCCCTCGCCCTCGAGCCCCCGCCGGCCGACCCCGTCGGCGCGCCGGAGCCGGGGCCCTGGTCGGCGTACCCGGCGGGCCCGGCGTGGCTGCGCCGGCTCGCGGCCGGTGAGGGTCCGGCCGCGGCGTGGACGGCTCTGCCGGGGCGGGTCCCCGAGCAGGACTGGGCGGCGGCGCTCGCCACCGCCGCCGCGACGGCGCTCGCGGCCGGCCGGGGGTCGCTGCTCGTGGTTCCCGACCACCGCGACGTCGACCGGCTCGACGCGGCGCTGACGGCAGCCCTCGGTGCCGGCCGGCACGTGCGCCTCACGGCCGACCAGGGGCCGCAGGCCCGGTACACCGCCTGGCTCAAGGTGCTGCGCGGCCACGTCCGCGTCGTCATCGGCACGCGCGCGGCGGCCTTCGCGCCGGTCCGCGACCTCGGTCTGGTCGCGTGGTGGGACGACGGCGACGACCTGCTCGCCGAGCCGCGCGCCCCCTACCACCACACGGGCGTCGTGCTCGGCCTGCGCGCCGCGGCGACGGGCGCGGCCCTGCTCACCGGCGGGTTCGCGCGGAGCCTGCGCGTCGAGGCGGCCCTGGAGTCCGGAGCACTGGTTCCGGTCGAGCCGGGGCCCGGGTGGCGAGGCGCCGTCCCCCGCGTCACCGTCGCCGGGGAGGGCACCGACGAGGAGCGCGACGGCCCGGCCGCGCGGGCCCACCTGCCGGCCCGCGCCCACCGCGTCGCCAAGGACGCGCTCGTCGACGGACCGGTGCTCGTCCAGGTGCCCCGGCGCGGGTACCTGCCCTCGCTCAGCTGCGCGGAGTGCCGGACGCCGGTCCGGTGCGGGCGCTGCCGCGGCCCGGTGGCCCAGGGCGCCTCGGGGGCGGCGCCGGGGTGCCGCTGGTGCGGGCTCGTCGTCGCGCCCGGCACCTTCCGCTGCGTCGAGTGCGGGTCGCCTCGGCTGCGTTCCTCCGTCACGGGCGCCCGGCGCACGGCCGAGGAGATCGGCCGCGCGTTCCCCGGCGTGGGCGTCCACACGTCGGGCTCGGGCGAGGTGCTGCGGGCCGTCGGTCGTGAGCCCTCCCTCGTCATCGCGACGCCCGGTGCCGAGCCGGTCGCCGAGGGCGGCTACACCGCGGTTCTGCTCCTCGACGCGTGGGCCAGCCTCGACCTGCCCGTGCACGACGCGCCCCTCGAGGCGCTGCGCCGGTGGACCGCGGCGGCTGCCCTCGCCCGCGAGGGCCGCGCGGTCGTGCTCTGCGGTGTGCCCGACGGTGTCGCCCTGCCGGCGGTCGAGGCCCTCGTGCGCTGGGACCCGGGCTGGCTCGCCGGGCGCGAGCTCGCCGACCGGCGCGAGCTCGGCCTGCCGCCGGCCGCGCGCGTCGCGCAGCTGACCGGCACGCGACGCGCGCTGGAGGAGGCCCTCGAGCAGGTCGACCTGCCCGCATCGGCGCAGGTCCTCGGCCCGGTGCCGCTGCTGGGGGCGGTCGCCCAGCGGCGGGGCGCGGCCACCGACGGCGACGCCGACCGCCGGCCGAGCGACCACCACGTCCTCGTGCGTGTCCCGTCCGCCGACACCACCGAGCTGACGCGGGCCCTGCTCGCCCTCAAGGCCTTTCGGTCGGCGCGCAAGGAGCCCGAGGTCGTCACCGTACGCGTCGACCCCGTCGACGGGTGGTGAGCACCACGGCCGCCGACCGGCGCCGGGGACCGAGCCGGCTGGCAGAGTGTGCCCCATGCCGTCCACGCCGCCGTCGCGCGACCTCGACCTCGTCCTCTTCGGCGCGACCGGCTTCGTGGGCGCGCTGACCGCGGCACACCTGGCACGGCGCGCCGGCGAGGAGCCCGGTGAACCCGTCCGCGTCGCCCTGGCCGGGCGCTCCCGCGAGCAGCTGGAGGCGCTGCGTGTCGAGCTGTCGGGGATCGACACCGCGGCTTCACGGTGGGAGGTCGTGGCTGTCGACGCTGTCGACGCTGCCGGGCTGAGGGTCCTCGCCGCCCGGACGCGGGTGCTCGCCACGACCGTCGGCCCCTACGACGCCCACGGGCGCGAGGTGGCCCGGGCCTGCGCCGAGGAGGGCACCCACTACGCAGACCTCACCGGCGAGGTGCTCTTCGTGCGCTGGTCCCTCGACGGGCTCGATGCCCTGGCCCGCGGCACCGGGGCCGCGATCGTCCACGCGTGCGGCTTCGACTCGATCCCCTCCGACCTCGGGGTGCTCCTCACGGCGCAGCGAGCAGCGGCGGACGGGGAGGGCACGCTGGCCGACGTCACCCTGCGGGTGCGGTCGATGAAGGGCGGGCTCTCCGGCGGCACCGTCGACTCGGTCCGCCGCCAGGCGATCGCCGCCCGGGCCGACGCCGGCGTCCGACGGGTGCTCGCCGACCCGTACGCGCTCAGCCCCCGCCGCGCGGACGAGCCGGCCAGCGGCAACGGGCGACGACCCGGCGCCCTGGGGCGGCTGCGCAAGCTCGTGCCGGTCGACCGCGACCCCCGGAGCGGTCGGTGGAACGGACCGTTCGTCATGGCCTCGTTCAACACCCGGATCGTGCGCCTGTCGAACACCCTCACCGACTGGTCGTATGGGCGCGGCCTGCGCTACCGCGAGGTTGTCGACGTCGGGCGCGGCCCGCTGTCGCCCCTCGTCGCCGCGGTCCTGGGCGTCGGTCTCGTGGGTGGCCTCGCCGCGCTGTCGTTCGCGCCGACGCGAGCCGTGCTCGACCGCTTCCTGCCGCGGCCCGGGGAGGGACCCGGAGAGGCGCAGCGCGCGGCCGGGCGGTTCCGGATGGACCTCCACGCGACGACGACGACCGGGGCGCGGTACCTGACCCGAGTGGCCGCACCGTTCGACCCCGGGTACGGCGGGACGGCCGTCATGCTCGGCGAGGCGGTCCTCGCGCTGGCTTGCGACGACGGGCTTCCGCGACGCACCGGGGTGTCCACGCCTGCCACGGCTCTGGGGGAACGCCTGGCCGAGCGCCTCCGCGAGCAGGGTTTCACGTTCGAGGTGCGTCGGTCGTCCTGAGCGTGACCCCCAAAGAGATGCTTGACGGTGAGCCCGGGAGCGCGTCATGCTCCCAAGCATGTCTTTGGAGCAGAAGCGGATCAGCGAGCTCCGCGCGACCGCACACCCGCTGCGGCTGCAGATGCTCTCGCTGCTCACCGGTGCGGAGCTGAGCGCCGCGGAGGTGGCCCGCGAGCTCGACGTCACCCAGGCCAACGCCAGCTACCACCTGCGGCTGCTCGAGTCGGCCGGCCTGCTCGAGGTGGCCGGCGAGGAGACCGTGCGCGGAGGCCGGGCCAAGAAGTACCGGCACCCGTGGGACGCGCCCGTCGCGCGCCCGGAGGCGACCCGCGAGGAGGACCGGCTCGCGTACGTGCGCGTCCTCGCGGACATGATCCCGCGGCGGTTCCTCGAGCGTCAGCAGGGTTCGCCGGGCCGCTTCACCGACGCCGACCTCTGGGTCGAGCCGGGGGTGTGGGACCGCGTCTGTGCCCTCGTCGACGAGGCCAGCACCCTGCTTCACGCATCAGCCAGGCCGCCGCGCACCGAGGGCACGGTGCGGGCGGCGCTGTCCGTGGCCGCCTTCCGGCTGCGGGTCGAGGACGACACCGGGGACGACACCGAGGACGACAGCGGGCGGCAGGAGGAGGCATGAGGCTGCGGCAGTCGCTCGGCGCACTCGGCGACCGCCGGTTCGCCTGGTACTTCACGGCCCGCACCGTCTCGACCGTGGGGTCCGTCATGGCGCCGGTGGCGCTGGCCTTCGCCGTCCTGCACGTGGACGAGTCGGCCGGGGCGCTCGCGCAGGTCCTCGGGGCACGGACGCTCGCGATGGTCGTCTTCCTCCTCGTCGGCGGGGTCGTCGCGGACCGGTTCTCGCGCGTCACCGTCCTGCAGGCCTCGCACGCGCTGACCTTGCTGACCCAGGCGGCGGCTGCCGTCCTCGTCGTCAGCGGGCACGCGACGCTGACGCAGCTGACCGTGATCGAGGCCCTCAACGGGGCCGTGTCGGCGTTCACGATGCCGGCGATGATGGGCATCGTGCCGCTCGTGGTCGAGCGCCCACGGCTCCAGCAGGCCAACGCGCTGCTGTCGTTCAGCCGCAGCGGCCTGGCCGTCGTCGGGCCGGCGGTGGCCGGTGGGCTCGTCGTGTCGGTCGGGCCGGGCTGGGCCCTCGCCGTCGACGCCCTGACGTACGCGGTGGCCATCGTCTGCCTCGCCCGGGTCCGGCTGCCACGGACCGACGCCGCCGCACGGCCGGCCAGTCCTCGATGGTGCGCGAGCTGCGGGAGGGCTGGAGCGAGTTCAGCGGCCGCCAGTGGCTCTGGGTCGTCGTCCTCGTCTTCGGCGTCCTCAACGCGATCCACGTCGGTGCGGTGGGGGTGCTCGGCCCGCTCGTGGCCACCTCCGACCCGGCGATCGGCGAGGCCGGCTGGGGCATCGTCCTGTCCGCCGAGGCCCTCGGCACCGTCATCATGACGGTCGTCATGATGCGGCTGCGGCTGCCGCACCCGCTGCGGGCCGGCATGCTCGCCATGACGGCCCTCGCGGTCCCGATGGCGATGCTCGGGCTCGCCCCGTCCCTCGTGGCCGTGGCGCTCGGCTTCCTCGTCGCCGGCGCGGCGGTCGAGGTCTTCGGCGTCGGCTGGTCCACGGCCCTGCACGAGCACGTGCCCCTCGCGGTGCTGTCCCGCGTGTCGAGCTACGACGCGCTCGGGTCCTTCGTCGCGATGCCGGTCGGCACCTTCCTCTACGGCTGGCTCGCCTCGGTCGTCGACCTCGAGGCGCTCCTCGTCGGCAGCGCCGTCGTCTACCTGGTCGTCGCGCTGTCCGCGCTGCTGTCACGCGCGGTCCGCGACCTCGGACGCGACGACGCCCCCGACACGAAGGTCGAGGGCGCCGCCACCGGGGCCCGCGCGTCGGCGTGACGCGTCGGGCGTGGTCCGGATCAGCGGATGGTGACGCCGTTGTGCGCGGCCATCACCCGCTGCAGGGACCGCGAGTCGACGAGCGTCGGGTTCGACGAGCTCTGGTGGCCCCAGCCGTAGGAGTAGTCCATGACCGGCGTCGGGACGAGCCGGCGCCACTCGGCGAGCATCGCCTGCATCTGCGTGGCCGTCGGCAGTCGGTAGTAGCCGCCGGCGATGTTCTGCTGGCCGAAGGTCTGGAACACCGGCACGATCGCCCCGAGCGGGATGCCCGCGCCACGGGCGGCGGTGACCTTCTCGCGGATCTTCGTCACCGGGCAGGTGGGGGAGGCCGTCGAGCACGGGTACGGGTCGAGGCCGACGAGGTCGACGTGGCTGGCCGCCGGTCGGAACGGCTTGTAGTCGGCGATCTTCGACAGGACGATGAACGACTTCTGCGTGCCGCGGCTGCGGTAGCGGATGTAGTCCGCACGGCTCGCGAGGGCGGCCGGCCCCCGCGGGCAGGCGGAGATGTGCGGCTCGTCGGACAGGTAGTAGCCGAACACTCTCGGGTTGGCCGCGAGCCGGTCGACGGTCGCGCGGAACGTCGCGTCGGCCGGCGTCGGGCACTTCTGGCCGAGCCACACGAGGCCTTGGACGCCGCTCGGCAGGCTCGCGACACCCGACGGCCCGGTGTCGAACACCGTGTAGCCGAGCGCGCGAGGTGCGGTCGAGCCGTGGAGGTTGGTGATGAAGCTGTCTCTTATACACATCTGACGCTGCCGACGACGGA
>NZ_JBPGXG010000091.1:0-19523 GCF_056755255.1 Monashia sp. HAY1-5C
GTTCCAGCCCCGACCGGGGCGGAAGTGGATGGTCGTGGAGTCAGGGGTCTCGCGCTCGACGCGCGTGACGATGCCGCGCAGCTGGCGGGCGGACGAGAGCGGGTTGACGAGGGCGAGGAAGTCCTCGGGGTCCAGGGGCGTCGTGAGGACGGACGCCAGACGCCGTAGTGCTCGCAACTGGCTCATACCTCCATGGTGGGCCTCGAGGGGGGTCCAGGTCTTGGGTCGCGGCGTACTCTTTGAGGAAGGAATCTATTGCCTCACGACAAAAAGCAGGAGGCCGAAGTGGCGCACGCCACGTCCGACCCGCCGTGGTTGTCTCTACCCGCCGAAATCAGCAGGGTGCTGCGTCCGGTCGTCCCCGACATCGTGGAGGCCATCATCGAGGGCATACCCCAGGACGTCCCCGTCTACGCGATGCCCATGGAGGGCCGGTTCGGCCATGGCGTGCGGCAGGGGGTCCAGGTCGCGCTGCACCGCTTCCTCGACCTGCCGGGAACCCGCCTGCCGGCGCTGTCGGAGGACGGCAAGTGGGTGTACGAGAACCTCGGACGCGGCGAGGTGCGGTCGGGTCGCAGCCTCGAGGCCCTGCTTGCAGCGTACCGCTACGGGGCCAGGGTGACGTTCCGGGCCATCTCGCGCACGGTCGACGTGTCGCAGATGCCGCCCGACGTGCTGCTCTCGCTCGGCGAGTCGCTCTTCGCGTACATCGACGAGCTGTCGGCCGCCAGCGCCCAGGGGTACGCCCAGGAGCAGTCCGAGCGGGCCGGTGAGCAGCAGCGCCTGCGCGGTGAGCTGCTGGAGATGATCCTGCGGGGCGACTCCAGCGACGGGGTCGCGCGCCTCGCCGCGGCCGTCGGGTGGACGCTGCCCGAACGCATCGTCGTCGGGCTCGTGCCCTCGCCCCACGTCGAGGGGCTGCGCGCCGCGATCGGCCGCGACGGGCTCGTCGCCGAGCGCGGCGCCGACGTCGTCGTCGTCTACCCCGTCGGCAACCGCCGCGTCCGCCGCCGCGACCTCGACCGTGCCCTCAGCGGCCGCCGGGCCGTCGTCGGTCCGGCGCGCCCGTGGCAGGCGGCGGGGGAGTCGCTGCACCTGGCGGCCTCGGCCGGCGCGCACGGCCTCGGCCCGGCCCTCGACCAGCCGCACTCCGGCCCCGACCCGCTCTGGGTCGAGGACCGGCTCGCCGAGCTCGTCGTGCGCTCCGAGCCGCTCGCCATCGGCGACCTCGCAGTGGTGCGCCTGGCGCCCCTCGACGGTCTCCGGCCCGCCGTGCGCGCGCGCCTCGCGGAGACCCTGCTGTCGTGGCTGCGGCACCAGGGCCAGCGGGCCCCGATGGCCGAGGAGCTGTTCGTGCACCCGCAGACGGTCGGTTACCGGGTCGCCCAGCTCAAGCAGCGGTTCGGAGACGCGCTCGAGGACCCGGAGGTGCGCTTCGAGCTCGAGCTCGTCCTCCGTGCCGGCCACCGCTGACGACGCGGCCGGCGCCGTCAGAGGACCCGCACGGGCGCGCCGTCGAGCCACGCGGCGACGGCCTCGACAACCCCGCCGAAGAAGGTCGCGTACGTGTCCTCGGTGACGTAGCCGACGTGAGGTGTCAGCAGCGTCCGGGGAGCCGTCCGCAGCGGGTGGTCGGCCGGCAGCGGCTCGACGTCGAAGACGTCGAGGCCGACGCCCCCGAGGTGCCCCGAGGCGAGCGCGTCGAGGAGGGCGGCCTCCTGCACGATCGGGCCGCGCGAGGTGTTGACGAGCAGTGCGGACCCGCCCATCAGCGCGAGCTCGCGGGCGCCGAGGAGGCCGCGGGTGCCGCCCTCACCCTCGACGAGCGGCAGATGCACCGACACGACGTCGGAGCGCCGCAGGAGGTCGTCGAGGGCCGTGGCGGTGGCGCCGGACGCCTGGGCTCGCTCTGGTGTCAGGTGCGGGCTCCAGGCGAGCACCTCCATGCCGAACGCGCGGGCGACCGCCCCGACCTGGCGGCCGATGCGGCCCAGGCCGAGGATGCCGAACGTGTGGCCGGCAAGGTCGAGCCCGATCGTCGTCTGCCAGCCACCGGAGCGCACCCGCTCGGCCTCGGTGAGGAGGTGGCGCGCGAGGCCGAGCACGAGCGCCCAGGTCAGCTCGGCCGGCGCGCTCGCGCGGCTCTCCGTGCCGCACACCGTGATGCCGGACGCCGCGGCGGCCGCGACGTCGATGCCGGCGTTTCGGCGCCCGGTCGTCACGACCAGGCGCAGCCGCGGCAGCCGGGTGAGGACCTGGGCGGGCAGCGGCGTGCGTTCGCGCATGACGACGACGGCCTCGTAGGGCTCGAGTCGCTCGGCCAGGGCTCGGGGCTCTGCGAGGTGGTCGCGGAAGACGTCCACCAGGCAGGGACGCGTCGGGTGGTCGGTGACCCGGGTCCAGTCGGCGCTGGACAGCGCCACCCCCTGGTAGTCGTCGAGGACCGCGATACGCACCCGGCCACCCTACGGGCGCGCGCCCGGCCCGGCCGGTCGACCGAGGGCCGGGAACGGCGAGAGGCGCCACTCGTGTGAGTGGCGCCTCTGCTCAGGGCGACCCCGACCGGGCTCGAACCGGCGACCTCCGCCGTGACAGGGCGGCGCGCTAACCAACTGCGCTACGGGGCCTTGCGTGATGAAGTTGTGGTCGTGCGTATCCCCAACGGGATTCGAACCCGTGCTGCCGCCGTGAAAGGGCGGAGTCCTAGGCCGCTAGACGATGGGGACTGACCCGAACCATCCGCTTGGGACGTCGAGAACTATAGGGGAGTTCTGCGCACCCTCCAAATCGTCTCCCGGGCGCCGGCCGGAGGCTCGTGCCGCCGGCTCGCGTCACTTCTTGGCCCACGCCAGGACGTCCTCGACCGGCCACGTCGTGACGATGCGCTCGGCCGGGATCCCGAGCCGTTCGGCGCGCTCGCAGCCCAGCGACTTCATGTCCAGCTGGCCCGGCGCGTGGGCGTCGGAGTCGATGGTGAAGAGGCAGCCGAGGTCGCGCGCGAGCTCGATGAGCTCGTCCGGGGGGTCGCACCGCTCGGGCCGCGAGTTGATCTCGACCGCGACGTCGTTCTCGAGGCAGGCGCGGAAGACCTTCTCGGCGTCGAACGTCGACGGCGGCCGCGTGCCCCGGCCACCCGTGACGAGCCGTCCGGTGCAGTGGGCCAGGACGTTGGTGTGCCGGTTGCGCACCGCCGTCACCATCCGCGGAGTCATCTCGAAGGAGGGTTGGCGCAGCTTCGAGTGGATCGAGGCGGTGACGACCTCGAGCTGGTCGAGCATGTCGTCGTCCTGGTCGAGGGAGCCGTCGAGGTGGATGTCGACCTCGATGCCCTTGAGGAGCCTGAAACCGTCGCCGAGGCTGCGGTTGATGGCCTCGACCCGGTCGAGCTGGGCCGCGAGCCGCTCGCGAGAGAGGCCGTTGGCGACGGTGAGCCGCGGCGAGTGGTCGGTCAGCGCCAGCCACTCCTGGCCGAGCTCGACCGCTGCCAGCACCATCTCCTCGATGGGGCTGCCGCCGTCGCTCCAGTTCGAGTGCGCATGCAGGTCGCCCCGCAGCGCGGCATAGAGCTCGTCGCCGTCACCGGTGAGCGTCGCGCCGTGCTTCTCCTCAGCCGAGGCGAGGTAGGCAGGGATCACACCACGCACCGCCTGGCCGATGATCGCCGCGCTCGAGTCGCCGATTCCCTTGATCTGCTTGAGGGTTCCGGCCTCGACGCGTTCACGCAGCTCGTCCTCGGAGATGAGGGTGATGGCCTCGATGGCGCGCCGGAACGCGTCGACACGGTAGCTGCTCTCGCGACCGCGCTCGAGCAGGAAGCAGATGCGACGCAGCGCGTCGAGCGGGCTCATCGGTGCCGTCGGCGGGCTCGGCTGGTGCATTCGGCCAGCCTAGCCGCGCGTGTGGGACGCGCCCGGGTCCGCGCGGGAGGGTTCGCGGCCCGGGCGCGTCCGTCCCGCGTTCGACCCCCGTCGGAACGCAGGACCCCCGAGAGTGGTCAGTGCTGCAGCGTCGGCAGCGTACCGCCGTCGGGCAGCTTTCCCGGAACGGAGGCCGTCGTGGCGACGACCCGGACGATGTCGCCGTAGCGCTGGACGAGGGCGCCGGGCCTCGAGCCCTCGTCCGCGGACACGACGACGCGGTCCCCACGGGCGTCGATGCCGATGCCGTGGACGACGATGCCCTGCGCCCTGAGGACGGGCGAGTCCTGGCGCACCCGCTCGGCGACGCTGACCTTCTCCGCCCAGGTGTGCGAGGCCTCGACGAAGCGCACCGAGCCGCTCGGCATCGCACTGCTGACGAAGGACTCGAGCGCGGCGTCGCGGCGCGTGACGGCGACGACGACCGTGGTGCCGGCCGGGTCCTCGGCGTAGGCGCCGGAGAAGGCGTCCGGCCAGCGGGTCGTCACCGTCGTGGAGGCGGCGTCGAACGCCCGGGTGGCCGGGGTGCTCAGCGTGCCGAAGAACGCCGACAGGTCGCGGGCCGGTGGCATCGGGCTGCCCTTGGCAGTCGGGCCGCCCGGTGGCACGGAGCCCGGGGTCGGGGAGCCCGTCGCACCCGGCGCCAGACCCCGTGCGCCCGAGTCGGCGCCCGTGTCGCTCAGCTGCTCCGGAGCGCCCGCGGCAGACCCCGCCTGGGTGGTCGTGGACGGGCGGCTGCCGGACAGGGCCCAGCCACCGCCGACCACCCCGACGAGCACGACCGCGGCCGCGGTGCCGAGGACGGCGTTGCGGCGCCGGGCGGTCCGGGCCCGGCCACGCAGGAGCGCGCGCTGGGCGAAGAGGTCGTCGCGCGGGGGTTCGAGGTCGTTCGTCATGGCGAGGGCCTTTCGCAGCTCGAGCTCGCCGGGTTCCGGCGTCGAGGCCGGGTCCGGGTCTGCGGCGGGGCCGGGTCGGCGCATCGGGTCCTCGCTCATGTCACGGCTCCTGCCCCCGACAGCGGTGGTTCGGCGAGCCGCTCACGCAGGGCCGCGAGGGCCCGGGAGATCTGGCTCTTGATGGTGCCCTCGGCCACGCCCGTGCACTCGGCGATCTGGGGCACGGTGAGGTCCTCCCAGAACCGCAGCACGAGGACGGCGCGCTGCTTCTCCGGCAGCCCGTGCAGCAGGTCGGTCAGCGTCATCGCGAGCTCACGGTCGTGGTCGCCGGCGGACGGGTGCGACGGCAGCGGCTCGGGAGCCTCGTCGGTGAGCACCTCGCGGCGACGCCTGCGCTGGTCGTTGAGGTAGAGGTTCATCATGGTGCGCCTCGTGTAGGCGGTCTGGGCCCCGTCGGCGATCCGCGGCCAGGCCACGTACACGCGCGCCAGGGCCTCCTGGACGAGCTCGTCGCCGTCGGCCCAGTTGCCGCAGAGCAGGTAGGCGCGCCGGCGCAGCATCGTCTGCCGCTCCTCGACAAAGGTGCGGAACGCCGCCTCGTCCCTCCGTCTCATGTGCTCCCGCCTGGGTCGTCCGTCAGGTCGCTCGTCAGGGTTTCACGGTGTCGTACACCCCATGGACACGCGAGCCCGGCGAAGCGTTGCACGTCGTCGCGACGACGTGGGCCGACGGCGCACCCGGTCGGGTCACGACACCCGGCGCAGGTGCGCCAGGGCGAACATGAGAGCCGCCACGGTCTCGCCGTCGGTGATGCCGCCGTCACGGACGAGGTCGAGCACCTCGGCCACCGGGACCCGGCGCACCCCGTGGATGCCCTCCTCGGCGCGCGTCCGAACACCGGACGACCCGGCGAACCCCGGCGCCGGCCCGAGGCCGGTTGCCAGGAACACCAGCTCGGGAGCCCGGCACACACCGTTGAGCGCGTTCATGATGCCGACGGGGCGCCACTCGCGGGCGGCGAGGCCGGTCTCCTCGGCCAGCTCCCGGCGGGCGGCCGCAAGGGGGTCCTCGCCGTCGGTGCCGCCCGCCGGGACCTCGACGGACCGCCCGACGGTGTGCCGGTCCACCGTGATGAGCACGATCTCGTCGGCGTCGGTCAGGGCGACGACGAAGACCGCCGGGCTCTGCACCTCCACGACGCCGAACACGCCGTCGCCACCGTCCGGGCGCACGACCGCGTCCTCGTGGACCCGGATCCACGCGTTCTCGTAGACGACGCGGGTGCGTCGCACCGGCCAGGTCACGCGGCACCCTCGAGGTGCAGCAGCGTCTGCTTGGCGGGCAGTCCGCCGAGGTAGCCGCCGAGGGCGCCGTCGGACCGGACGACGCGATGGCACGGGACGACGATCGGCAGCGGGTTGGTCGCGCAGGCCGACCCGACGGCGCGGACCGCCTTCGGGCTGCCCGCGGCGGAGGCCACCTGCGCGTAGCTCTCCGTGGACCCGTACGGGATCGCGCCCAGGTGGCGCAGCACCTCGAGCCGGAAGCCGTGCGCGAGACGGAGGTCGACCGGCAGGTCGAAGCTGCGTCGGTTCCCGGCGAAGTACTCGTCGAGCTGGCGGGCGGCGTCGTCGAACCGCCTGGCGTCCTTGAGGATCCGCGACCCGACGCGGGTTCCGAGGGTCTCGAGGACCCGGTCGTGGTCCTCGAGGGCATAGGCGACGCGGACCAGGCCCGCCTCCGTCGCCGCCAGCAGCAACGGGCCGAGGGGCGACTCGACGATGCGGTAGGTGGCGTCGAGGACCGAGGCCGCCGCCGCCCGCTCGACGAGGGCCGCATGGAGCGCGTCGAGCCGGGCCGCGTCGTCACCGGCGGGACGGGTCAGGCGGGCGAGGGTGTGGTCGGGCTCGGTTCCGGGCGTCGGCGAGGTCCGGGCATCCGGAGCCGTCGGGGTCGTCGGGGTCATGGGTCTCACCTCTCCGTGAGGGCGTAGGTCGAGCGCAGCCGGGCGACGCCGTCCGCGGAGGCGCGCCGTGCGGCCGCCGGCGTGCCGCCGACGATGCGCGCGACCTCGGTGTGGGGCAGGCCGGCGACGTGGTGGTAGGCGACGCAGCGTCGTTGCTTGTCCGGCAGCGCCGCCAGCGCAGCCCACAGGCAGTCGTCGGGGAGCGCGGCGTCGGGCTCGTCGCCGCGGGGGGCCGTCGACTCCGGAACCACGGCCACCGGCAGCGCTCGCCGCGCGCCGGCACGGGCGACGTCGAGGGCCTTGCGATGGGCGATGGTGACGAGCCAGGCCCGGACGTTCGCGTCGTCGGGCAGGTCGGGCCAGGCCCGCAGGGCCGCGAGGAACGTCTCGGACCACGCGTCGTCGGCCTCGGCCGGGCCGAGGACGGCGCGGCACACGCGCAGCACGACGGCCCCGTGGTCGGTCACGGCCTGCTCGAACGGTCGCTTCATGCCCTGTAGACGCTCCGGCCCGTGGGTGTGTGAGGTCCCTATTCTGACGGGTTGGGCGGAGGCCCACCTGACCGATGAGGGGGGGTCGACGAGGGAGCGCCGAGGACGGCGAGCGGTGAACGAGGACGGGTGGGGGCGTGGGACGGCGCCCTCAGAAGAGGCGGCCCGCGTCGTCGGCGGTCGGTTCCTCGAGCGCGAGGAGGAACCGCTTGCGCGCCAGCCCGCCGGCGTAGCCGACGAGGGAGCCGTCGGCGCCGATGACGCGATGGCACGGCACGACGACGGCGATCGGGTTGCGCCCGTTGGCCGTGCCGACCGCCTGGGCGAGGTTGCGGTCCCCGAGGGCTCGTGCGAGGTCCCCGTAGGAGCGGGTCTGGCCGTAGGGGATCTCGCGCAGCAGCGCCCACACGCGCTGGTGGAAGGCGTCGCCGCGCGGCGCCAGGGGCAGGTCGAACTCGGTCAGCGCCCCGGTGAAGTAGGCGGCGAGCTGGACGGCGGCCGCGGCGAAGGGCTCGTCGGCCGGGTCCGCCGGCTCACCGAGGACGTCCTCGCCGGGGCGGTACTTCGCGGCGTCCATGAGCAGGTGCGTCACGGCGCCGTCCTCGGCGACGACGGTGAGGTCGCCGATGGGCGAGGGGACGACGACGTGCGAGGCGGTCACCGCGTCGCGCCCCCCGAGGGCTTGCCGGTCTCGTGCGCGGCGAGGATGTCCTCGTGGGTCGGGACGGGGAACTCGGCCGGGTAGTCGCCGTACGCGCGCGGGTCCTCGCGGGGCTCGAGGTGGCAGGTCAGCGCGATGTCGCCGAAGTCGCGGTGGACCGTCGCCTCGACCTCCTCGACGAGGTCGTGGCCCTGCCGAACCGTCCAGGCACCGGGGACGAGCACGTGCACCTCGGCGAACCGGTGGTGGCCGGACTCGCGGGTGCGCAACGCGTGGAAGTGGACCTCGCGGGTGACGAAACGCGACAGGATCCCGGCGATCGCGGCGTTGTCCTCCTTCGACATCGCGATGTCCATGAGCCCCTCGGTGGACTCGCGGATCAGCTTCCAGCCGGTCCACACGATGTTGAGACCGACGAGGAAGGCGACGACCGGGTCGAGCCGCTCGATGCCGGTGAGGGCGACGACGAGGACGCCGACGATGACTCCCGCCGAGGTCCACACGTCGGTCATGAGGTGCTTGCCGTCGGCGGTGAGTGTGAGCGAGCGGTAGCGCCGACCGGCACGCAGCAGGACGAACGCGACGGCACCGTTGACGACGGAGGCCACGACGGAGACGGCGAGGCCGATGCCGACGTTCTCGATCGGCTGCGGGTGCATGAAGCGCTCGACGGCCGACCACATGATGAGCATCGCGGCGACGAAGATCATGACGCCCTCGATGGCCGCCGAGAAGTACTCGGCCTTGGTGTGCCCGAAGTGGTGGTTCTTGTCGGCCGGCATGGCGGCGACCTTGAGGGCGATGAGCACCGCGACCGCGGCGACGAGGTTGACGACCGACTCGGCGGCGTCGGACAGCAGACCCACCGACCCGGTCAGCCGCCACGCGAGGACCTTGAGCGTGATGGTGACGACCGCTGCCGCGATGGACAGGTACGCGAACCGGCTCAGGTCCCGGGTCTGGAGCCCCCGGCTGGTGTCGCTCGAGGCGGTGGACGCCGAGGGGAGGCTCTCGGGGCGGTCGGGGTCAGCGCTGCTCACGGCTCCAGTGTCGCAAAGCCCACCGACGTCGCGTCCGTCCTGCCGGGGCCCGGACGCGTCGGTGGTGATGGAGAGGGTGATCGGGGTAGGTCTCAGGTGACCGATCGGAGAAAGGAGCCCTCATGGGTACCGAGGACAAGGCACGCAACACCGGCGAGGACCTGAAGGGCAAGGCCAAGGAAGCCGCCGGGAAGGTCACCGACAACGAGCGGCTCGAGGCGGAGGGCGAGAGGGACCAGGCCAAGGCCGACCTCAAGCAGCGGGGCGAGCAGCTGAAGGACGCCGGCGAGGACGTCAAGGACGCCGTCACCGGCGAGCACTGACCCACGGTCCGCCCGACGTCGGGGGCCGGTTCCACCGGGACCGGCCCCCTGCCGTGCCCGGACGCGCGCCTCCGCCCGGTCTCACCGGCGCGACTTGGCGTCCCTTGCGTGCGGCTCGGCGGTCGGTGAGAGTCGAGGGGCCGGCACGGTACCCCTGACCGAGAGGTGACGCGATGCGCACGACGACCCTGCCCCCTCCCACCGCCGAGGAGATCGCGTCGTTGGACGCCTGGTGGCGCGCCAGCAACTACCTCACCATCGGCCAGATCTACCTGCAGGCCAACGCCCTGCTCCGCCAGCCGCTCGCCGCCGAGCACATCAAGCCGCGCCTGCTCGGCCACTGGGGCACGAGCCCCGGCCTGTCGTTCGTCTACGCACACGTGTCGCGTCTCGTGCGGCACACCGGCCAGCAGACGATCTACCTCACCGGGCCCGGCCACGGTGGCCCGGCCCTCGTCGCCGCCGGCTACCTCGAGGGCACGTACACCGAGGTGTACCCCCGCGTGACGCAGGACGCCGAGGGGATGCGTCGCCTCTTCCGGCAGTTCTCGGCACCCGGTGGCATCCCGAGCCACGTGTCGGTGACGACGCCCGGGTCGATCCACGAGGGGGGTGAGCTCGGCTACGTCCTCGTCCACGCCTTCGGGGCCGTCATGGACAACCCCGACCTGCTCGCCCTCGCCGTCGTCGGCGACGGCGAGGCCGAGACCGGCCCGCTCGAAGGGTCCTGGAAGGGAATCTCGTTCCTCGACCCGGCCCGCGACGGCGCGGTGCTGCCGGTCCTGCACCTCAACGGGGCCAAGATCGCCGGCCCGACCGTGCTCGGCCGCAAGGACCCCGGCGAGGTGCGCAGCCTCCTCGAGGGGCACGGCTACGAGGTCCTCGAGGTCGAGGGGGCCGACGTGCCCGGGATGCACGAGCGCTTCGCGGCGACCCTCGCGACGGCCTACGAGCGCATCACGACGATCCAGGACGCGGCGCGGGGCCGCGGCTCGCAAGGGGCCGGCACGCGTCCGCGCTGGCCGCTCGTCGTGCTGCGCACGCCGAAGGGTTGGACCGGGCCTGTCGAGGTCGACGGGGTCCGGGTCGAGGGCACCTTCCGCGCGCACCAGGTGCCGCTGTCGGGCGTGCGCGACGACCCCGACCACCTGCGCCTCCTCGAGGAGTGGATGCGCTCCTACCGGCCCGAGGAGCTCTTCGACGACACCGGCGCGCCGGTGGACCTCGTCCGGGCGGCCAACCCCGAGGGCGAGCTGCGGATGAGTGCCTCGCCGCACGCCAACGGCGGCCTGCTCACGCAGCCGCTCGACCTGCCCGACTTCCGCGACTTCGCTCGCGACGTCCCGCAGCCGGCCGCGACGCGTGCCGAGTCCACCCGGGCCCTCGGCGAGCTGCTGCGCGAGACCTACCGCCGCAACCCCACGACGTTCCGGCTCTTCTGCCCCGACGAGACGCACAGCAACCGCCTCGACGCCGTGTTCGACGTGGAGAACCGGATGCTGGCCGAACGGGTGGACCCCGGTGACGACCACCTGGCCCATGACGGCCGGGTCATGGAGGTGCTCTCCGAGCACAGCTGCCACGGCTGGCTCGAGGGCTACACGCTGACCGGCCGGCACGGGCTCTTCGCCACGTACGAGGCGTTCGCGATGGTCAGCGCCTCGATGACGGTGCAGCACAGCAAGTGGCTGCAGGAGGCGCGTCGGCTCGACTGGCGCGCTGCGGTGCCGAGCCTCAACATCCTGCTGACCTCGACCGCGTGGCGCAACGACCACAACGGCTTCTCCCACCAGGGCCCCGGCCTCGTGCAGACGGTCCTCAACGCCCGGGGCGAGGTGGCCCGCATCTACCTACCACCCGACGCGAACTGCCTTCTCTCCGTGGCGGACCACTGCCTGCGCTCGCGCAACTACGTCAACTGCATCGTCATCGACAAGCAGCCGCAGCCGCAGTGGCTCACGATCGACGAGGCCGTCGAGCACTGCAGGGTCGGCGCTGGCACGTGGGACTGGGCCGGCACCGACGACGGTGACCGGGACCCCGACATCGTGCTCGCCTGCGCCGGCGACGTCGTGACCATGGAGGTCGTTGCGGCGGCGCACATCCTGCGGGAACGCCTGCCGCAGCTACGGGTTCGGGTCGTCAACGTCGTCGACCTGATGACCCTGTCCCGCCCCCGCAGCCACCCCCACGGCATGGACGACGTGCGCTTCGCGGAGCTGTTCACCGACCACGTCGACGTCGTCTTCGCCTTCCACGGGTACCACGGCGCCATCCACCAGCTCGTCCACGGCCGGCCCGACGCCGACCGGTTCCACGTGCGCGGCTTCAAGGAGGAGGGCACGACGACCACACCCTTCGACATGGTCGTGCGCAACGAGGTCGACCGGTACCACCTCGTCATGGACGCCATCAACAACGCCGGCCGTCAGGTGCGCGGTGCGAGCGACCTCCAGGCCTGGTGCCAGAGGCAGCTGGCGCGGCACGGCGAGTACATCGTCGAGCACCTCGAGGACCTGCCCGAGGTGCGGGACTGGGTCATCTCCCGCCCGCTGGACTACTGACGCCGAGACCTGGGCGGGGCCGACGGGGTCAGCCGCGCCGCGGGGCGACGACGACCTCCACGCCGTTGGCCCGGAACCGCTCGAGCCGGTCCGGGTCGGCCGACGCGTCGGTGACGAGCGTCCATCGGGACGGCATGACGGCCCACGCGTGGAACGGGGACTGGCCGATCTTGTCCGCGTGCGCGAGGACGTAGGTGTGCTCCGCACGGCTCATCATCAGCTCCTTGAGCCGCGTCTGCTCGAGGTCGGCCTCGCAGATGCCTCGCTCGGCGTGGACGGCGTCGGCCCCCATGAAGGCACGGTCGAACGACAGCCGCTGGACCGCGGCCTCGGCGAGCGGCCCGACGAACGCCTGGCTCAGCGGGCGGAGCCGCCCACCCAGGGCGATGACGTCGATGCCGGGGCGCTCGGCGAGGGTCGACATGGCGCTGATGCCGGCTGTGACGACGGTGAGCTCGGTCAGCGACGGGGTGCGGCTCATGGCGTCGGCGAGCGCGCCCGTCGTGGAACCGGCGTCGAGCAGGACCGTCTCTCCGGGCTCGACCTGCGCCGCGGCCCACCGTGCGATGTCGCGCTTGGCCTCGTGCGCCTCGCCGAGCCGCTGCCGCAGCGAGGCCTCAGGGTGGTGCGAGAGGCTCATGACGCCGCCGTAGGTCCGGGCGAGCTTGCCCTGTGCGGTCAGCTTCGCGAGGTCGCGACGGATGGTCGACGGCGTGACGCCCAGCTGGTCCGAGAGGTCCTCGACGCTGGCCAGGCCGCTGGTCGTGGCAAGACGCACGATCTCGCCACGGCGGGTCTGTGCGCTCTGCTTCGCCACGAGCGGCACCTTAGGCGTCGGCGGGCCGCGGCGCCATCTCCGCGCCGAGCCGCAACGCCTCGATCATCGAGCGGTGGTCGGCGATGCCCTTGCCGGCGATGTCGAACGCCGTGCCGTGGTCGACCGAGGTGCGGATGACCGGCAGGCCGATGGTGACGTTGACGCCGGCCTCGAGGCCGAGGACCTTGACCGGCCCGTGGCCCTGGTCGTGGTACATCGCGACGACGAGGTCGTAGTCGCCCCGGCCGGCGAGGAAGAAGAGCGTGTCCGCGGGCAGCGCACCGTGCACGTCGATGCCGTCGGCGCGGCAGGCCTCGACGCCGGGGTTGATCTTTGTCTCCTCCTCGCCGTGGCCGAAGAGCCCGTTCTCACCGGCGTGCGGGTTGATGCCGCAGACGCCGATCTTGGGGTTCGGGGTGCCGGCGTCGACGAGCGCCTTGTGGCCGCGGCGGATGACCCTCTCGACGAGGCCCGGCTCGATGCGCTCGACGGCGTCGAGGAGCCCGATGTGCGTCGTGACGTGGATGACCTTGACCTTCTCGGTCGAGAGCATCATCGACACCTCGGGGGTGCCGGTGAGGTGGGCGAGCAGCTCGGTGTGGCCGGGGAAGACATGGCCACCGGCGTGCAGCGCCTCCTTGTTGAGCGGCGCCGTGCAGATGGCCTGCACCTTGCCGGCCATGGCGAGCTGGGCGGCGACGCGGACGTAGTGGTACGCGGCGTTGCCGGCGACGGCCGACAGCTGCCCGAACGGAAGGTCGGCCGGCAGCATCCCGAGGTCGATGACGTTGATCCGGCCGGTGACCTCCTCGGCCTCCTCCACGTCGTTGACCGTGACGATGTCGACGGCGGCGCCGACGATGTCGGCGGCCTGCTTGAGCCGCAGCGCATCGCCGACGACGACCGTCCGCGCGAGCCCGGAGACCTCGGGCTCGGACAGTGCGCGGACGATGATCTCCGGACCGATGCCGGCGCCATCGCCCATGGTCACGGCGATGCGGGGTAGGACGGGGCTCATCGGTTCTCCTCGGGGGTGGCGCGGGTGCGCGACGGGGGGTGGGGTGAGTCGTTTTCTGCGGGCAGGGATGATGCAGGGCGTGCAGGGAGCGGAGCGGCCGTCGCCAGGAGCTGCTCGGCGACGTGGCGCAGGGCGTCGGCGTCGCCGAAGCTGCCGGGGCGGGTCACGACGACCCGGGTGGGTGTCGTGACGCCGTCCGTGGTGCGACGCAGGCTCACGACGGTGCCGCTGCCGAGCGAGGCGACGACCTCCAGCGCGTCGGTGCCGAGCCGGTCGAGGACGGCGCGTGCCGTCTGGCCGCCGGCGAGGAAGACGGCGTCGAAGCCGTCCGCGACGGCGGCGACGGCGTCGGCGAGCGCTGCCACGATGCGCGTGGATGCGGTGGGGTCGGCGGGGGCGGCCGGGTCGAGCGCGACGAGGGCGAGACCCTCGCGTCCGAGCGCCTCCACCTCGCTCCGCACGGCGGCCGGGTCGGACAGGAGCATCGTCGGGTCGACGAGCAGCTGGCTCGTCGCCAGGGGGCTGACCTCGTCGAGCTGCGCCGCGACGGTGTCCGTGCGGGTGCCGAGCACCATGAGCAGCGAGCCGACGTGGGGGAGCCCAGGGAGCCACCCGGTCCCGGCCGACGCGTCCGGGCGCGACGCCTCCGCCGGTGCCCCGTCCCCTCCGGGCCCCGGAAGGGCGCGCACCGCTGCGGCGGTCAGGGCACCGGAACCGACGAGCAGCGGCGTGCCGAACGCGGTCTGTGCCGCGGCCACGACGGCATCGAGGTCGGCGTCGTCCCGGGCGTCGCAGACGGGGGCGCAGCCTTCGGCGACGGCCTGCCGCAGCGCGTCCGTCAGAGTCGCCACCTCGCCGCGGACGGCGTCGAGCGGCACCAGGGCCGTGCGCATCGTGCGCAACGCCTCGGCGATGCTCGTCGGTGGCGGGGTGGGTTCGACCGCCCAGAGCGTCGTCTCGTGCAACGGCGCACCGCCGACGTGGAGGACGCCGCCCGTGACCGTCCGTCCGAGGGCCGGGTTGGCGACGGCGATGACCGGCGTGCGGCCCAGACGCTCGGCGAGCGCCGCGACCTCGGCCGCGACGTTGCCGCGCAGGAGCGAGTCGACCTTCTGGACCACGACGCAAGCACCGGACACGAGATCGCCTGCGGCCCGGACTCGGTCGCGGGCGGCTGCGTCGTCGAGGGTACGCGCATCCGTGTCGACGACGACGACACGGGCCGACCCGTCAGCGACGGCGGCGGCCGTCGTCGTGGCGTCGGTCGTCGCCAGGAGGCGGAGCGGAACACTGCGCGAAACGCGCAAGAGTCCGTGCGCAGCGCACTCGGCGGCACCGCTGAGGTCGTCGGCGACGACGGCGAGCTCTGGCGTGCTTCGCATCGTGCCTCCCGTCCTCCGAATGTCGGAAAAGTTCTTGTGAGACAAGGCTTCGGGCGTCCCTGCCCCTCGTTGAGCCAAGCGTCCGCGACCATCTCGCCCGGCGGGGGAGCGGCTGGTGCAGCGAGGCTCGCTCGTGAAAATTGACGGTACAGGTCTTGCGCATTTCGCGCAATGGTGCGACGGTTGGGTCATCCCGAACGGCGCACAACGCGCAGTTGCGGTCTCGGCCAACTCAACGAGGAGTCCAGATGCCCCACACGCCAGCACCGCTTCCCCAGCCCGACCAGCCGGTGCGCGAGGTCTCCCGCCGGTCGATGCTGAAGTTCGCGTCCCTCGCGGGCGCCGGGGCGCTCCTCGCCCCCGCGATCGCGGCGTGCGCGGGCCCGAAGTCGGCGACGAACGCGAGCACCGGTGGTGCCGCCGCCGCGGGAGGCAAGCTGAGCATCGTGCTCAACCGCAACCTCGTCAGCCTGGACAACAAGCTGAACCAGTACGACGCGGCGGTCACGGTCCAGCGTGCGGTGCGCGAGGCCCTCACCAAGATCGGTGACGACCTCAAGCCCGAGCTCGTCCTGGCCGAGTCGTTCGAGCAGACCAAGCCCACGGAGTGGACCGTCAAGCTTCGCAGCGGGATCCACTACTCCGACAAGTCCCCGGTCACCGTGGAGGACGTCGAGACCGCCCTCAAGCTCTACTTCCAGGTGCCGGCCGGCTACGTCGCCTCCCAGTTCCCCGAGCAGCCGACCTTCAGCAAGGTCGACGACAAGACCTTCACGCTGACGACCAAGGTCCCCGTCGTCTCCCTCAACTCGCTGATGTCGAACATCCTCATCACGCCGGCCAAGGACAACAAGGCCGAGGAGCTGTCGACCGGCCTCGGCACCGGCCCGTTCGTCATCGCCTCGGCCGACACCGGCACCGGCACCTACCGCCTCACCCGCAACGAGAACTACTGGGGCGAGAAGGCCAAGCTCGAGGAGGTCAACGTCTCCTACCAGGAGGAGGAGGGCGCGCGCGTCATCGCCATCACCTCCGGCCAGGCAGACGTCATCGACACCATCACGCCCGAGTCCGCGGCCTCGCTCAAGACGAACGCCGACGTCGACGTCATCGAGACGCCCGGCACCCGCCTGATCCACCTCTTCTACAACTTCCGCAAGCCCGCCGGCCACCCCCTCGCCGACCCGAAGGTCCGCGAGGCGCTGACCTACGCGATCGACCACGACTCGCTCATCAAGGCCCTCATGAACGGCCAGGTCAGCTCGGCCGAGGGCGTCGTGCCCAAGACTCTCGCGGGCTACGCCAAGACCGGCGAGTACGTGTACGACCCGGCCAAGGCCAAGAAGATGCTGGCCGACGCGGGGGTCTCCGACCTCAAGCTGACTTTCATCTGGGAGGACTCCGAGTTCGCCGGCGCCTCGCGCGTCCTCGAGGCCATCTCGCAGATGCTCGCCGCCGTCGGCGTCACGGCCACCCTGAAGATGATCCCGAAGGGCGGCGAGATCAACGCCTGGCGCCGGGGCGAGGCGGGAGACTGGGACGTGCTCGCGAACGGCTACGGCAACCAGACCGGCCTGGCCCTGACCAACCTCGTCGGCCAGTACGGCGGCACGCCCGCCAAGGAGAAGACCAAGGACACCTACCAGGGCTACGTCTTCCCCGACATCGTCGCCATCCTCGACCAGGCCGGTGCCGAGGCCGACGAGACGAAGCGCGACGAGCTGCTCAAGCAGGCCCAGGAGAAGATCTGGGCCACGTGGCCGGCCCTGTGGGCCTGGACGCCGAACAACGTCCTCGCCAAGCGCAAGCGCGTCACCACGCTCAAGCTGCGCGCCATCAACTCCTACGACCTCGGGTCCGTCACCGTCTCCGCGTGACGCGCCCCACCTGCAGGTGACCCCATGCTGAACTACGTCCTCAAGCGCATCGGGCAGACGGTCCTGACCGCCTTCCTGGCGACCGCGTCGGTCTTCGTGCTGCTGCGCCTCGCCCCGGGCGACCCGGCCGCCAACTACGCACCACCGAACCCCACGTCGGCCCAGCTCGAGGCGATCCGCCGGGAGTTCGGGCTCGACCAGCCGATCTGGGTCCAGTTCGCGACCTTCCTGTCACACCTGTTCCACGGGGACGTCGGCACGTCGTTCTTCTTCAAGCAGCCGGCCCTCGACGTCGTCATGGAGCGGCTGCCCTACACCATCACCCTGGCGGTCGCGGCCATCCTGCTCACGACGGTCGTCGCGATCCCGCTCGGGGTGTGGATGGCCCGCCGCGCCAACACCGGTCCCGAGCTCGGGGCGAACATCGCCACCATCGCGGGCCAGTCGATGCCGGACTTCTGGATCGGCTTCGTCCTGCTCATCGTCTTCGCCGTCAACCTCGGCTGGTTCGCGCCGGCCGGGTTCGACACGGTGAGCGCGATCATCCTGCCGACGGTGACCATCGCGATCCTGCAGGTGGCGCTCATCTCGCGTCTCGTGCGCCGAGAGATGGTCGCCAACCTCACGGCGCCCTACCTCACGGTCGCCCGGTCGCGCGGTGTGCCCGAGCGCCGCCTCGTCTGGGGGCACGCCTTCGGCAACTCGGCCATCCCCGTCGTCACGGCGCTCGGCACGCGCTTCGCCGCGATGCTCAACGGCGTCGTCATCGTCGAGGTCGTCTTCAAGTGGCCGGGGGTCGGTGAGCTCGTCGTCAACGCCCTCAAGCAGCGCGACTTCCCGCTCATCCAGGCCACCGTCCTCGTCACCGTCGTGCTCGCGCTGCTCGTGCAGCTCGTCGTCGACCTGCTCTACCCGCTCATGGACCCGCGGGTCCGACTCGGAGAGGCCACCTCATGAGCACCGCAGCCAGCACGGAGGACGTGCCGACGCGCCCGGACCTCGGCACCCGCACGGCGAGCCCCTCGGCCGTGACCGCGCAGCTGCGCCGCCGGTCGGCCGCGGCCCGACGCGCCCGGTACAGCACGATCAAGATCTGGGCCGGGGCGATCAGCGCCGGGCTCGTCGTGGTTCCCGTCCTCCTCGCCCGGTGGCTGCCGCTGCCGGATCCCATCGTGGGCCAGCTGAGCGAGTCGGCCCTGCCGCCGTTCAGCCCCGGCCACCTCCTCGGCACCGACCCGAACGGCCGCGACCTGCTCTCGCGGGTCCTGCACGGCGGGCAGACCTCCCTGCTCATCGGTTGCCTCGCCATCATCGTGTCGGGCCTCGTCGGCATCGCCGCGGGCGCGGCTGCCGGCTACTTCGGGGGCTGGACCGACACCATCGTCTCGCGCCTGCTCGAGGCCCAGATGTCGCTGCCGCTGCTGCTCATGCTCCTGCTCGTCGTCGGCCTCTTCGGCCCGTCGATCGTCGTCATCACGGCGGTCATCGCCTTCGCCCAGTGGCCGGAACCGGCTCGCATCACGCGGGCGCTCGTGCTCGTCGAGAGGGAGAAGCCGTACGTCGCGGCGTCGCGCGTCCTCGGCCTGCACCGGGTCGCGATCATCGCCAGACACGTCATCCCCAACATCCTCCAGCAGGTGCTCGTCGTCGTGCTCCTGCTGCTCGCCCAGGCGGTGCTGCTCGAGAGCGCGCTCGCGTTCCTCGGCGCCGGCGTCCAGCGGCCCTACCCCACGTGGGGCGGCATCATCAGCGACGGCCGGGAGCTGTTCGTCACGGGCAGGTGGTGGCTCGTCACCGTCCCAGGCATCGTCATCGCGCTGCTCGTCGTCGGCGTCAACCTGCTCGGCGACGGCCTGCGCGACCGCGTCCGCCGTTCGAAGGAGGCGTGATGGCCCTGCTCGAGGTCAAGGACCTTCAGGTCGAGCTCATCACCCTCGACCGCGTCGTGCGCGCCGTCGACGGCGTCACCTTCAGCGTGGACCGTGGCGAGACCGTGACGATCATCGGCGAGTCCGGGTCGGGCAAGTCGACGACGGCCATGGCGATCCTGCGGCTGCTGCCCGACGACCTCGCCGTCATCTCCGGCGAGGCCCGCATCGACGGCCAGGACGTCACGGGCAGCCGCAAGGTCATCGACGCCCTGCGCGGCCGGTCCGTGGCGCTCGTGCCCCAGGACCCGATGACGGCCCTCAACCCGATCCGGAGCATCGGCGCCCAGATGGTCGAGGCGGTCCAGGTCAAGTACCCCAAGCTGTCGAAGGCGCAGGCCCGCGAGCGGGCGCTCGCACTCATGGAGCGCGTCCACATCAGCAACCCGGGCAAGCAGTTCGACGCCTACCCCCACCAGCTGTCCGGCGGCATGCTGCAGCGCGTCCTCATCGCCATGGCGGTCTCCACCGACGCCGACCTCATCGTCGCCGACGAGCCGACGAGCGCCCTCGACGTCACGGTGCAGGCCGGCATCCTCGACCTCCTCCTCGAGCTGCAGGAGCAGACCGGTATCGGCCTGCTGCTCATCACGCACGACCTCGGCGTCGCCCGGCTCATGAGCGACCGCGTCCACGTCATGAA